>JBKJWE010000028.1:0-3282 GCA_046717045.1 Nitrospiraceae bacterium
TCACAATCTTGAGAACGGCAAATACCTTCGCGACTTGGCGGCGGCCCGTGAAAGACGAAAGAAAGCACTTCGCCACATTAAGGCCGCTGGAAACATCTCTGATTCGGAATTGTTTGAAAATTTAGAATTGCAGCGATAATGATTGTAGCGAGGAAATCAAACAAACCCACTAAGTGCAATGGAGAACTCCTTGTGAGGAGGATTTTTATGCAGCCAGGTGAAGCCCGTTCGGCCATCGTCACAGGCTTGGTGCTACTTGCATTTCTTTCTCCTTCAGATCCTCTTCGGGCGGCCTCTCCGTCGACGGCGGGTCAGCAACCGGCAACGGCCACCCCGGCATCAGCCGATGATCCAGAAGATCAAAAAGTGGCTAAGTTTCTTCGCGATTGCAGTGGTAAGGGAGGGAAAGATGCGAGTTGTGACAAACTCAGGAACGATTTCGTTGCGATCTTGAAGGAGGACTTGTTGACGTTGGGCGGCACCGCCGATCGTCAGTACATACCTGATATTGCGCGAATTCTTCGCAGGCCTGAGGTCGAATTGCGGATTGCCGCGGCGCATGCGATCGGCATGATCGGACCGCAAGATACCGATGTGGACATGTTGACACCGGTGACCAACGATCCGGTGCCGGATGTGAGACATGCTGTTTCGAATATGATCCGCCAGGGAAAGGGCTCCGCTCTGGCCTTATTGAAAGAACGTACCATACCAATGCGCACAGGACTAACGCCGGACAAACCTGTAGATGCAGCGAAATATTCCATGCCGGTTGCCCCTGGCAGTATCTATTTCTTTGACTCCAGCGATGCGACGAAGGGTCGTCTATCCTATCTCGTGAAAGGGAAGACCGACGCCACTCCATTCTTTAAAGGTAAGGCAAAGAAGGGACCGATCAAACTGGAAGAGTTTAGGGAAACGTACCGGTATCAGTTGAAAGACGAACAAGAAGCGCTCGATCAAGCACAGCAAACGGCAGGGAAGCAGCTCGAGAACGAGAAGCCTCCCGATCCGACCAACGTGCAAGCATTCACAGAGTACATGGAAAAGGTGCAGTCACTGTCGCTGGGAGGAAGCATGGGCAGAATGTTCTTCGATTCCTATCAGTCGAATCTCTACGGGGCACCAACGGTGTATATCTTGGAAGAACGGCAGATCGGCCAACGGAGCTACCCAACACGCTATGTCGTACTCTATCAGGAGTTGGCCTTCAGGAAACCCGGATACCGCCTGTCGTGGATGACGGTGCCTGACGGTACGATCAAGACCGCGCAAGTCGCCTCGCTCAAAGAGCAGCGGGAAGAAGAGGCGTTCAAGGCGGCTAGCAAAAAGGAAGAGGAGGCGGCGAAAAAGCGGGAAGAGGCGCTGGACGCCCTCACTAAGAAAAAGGATGCGGCGGAAAAGAAGCAGTTCAAGAAGGGCCAGGATGATTTAGAGAAGGCGCTCGGTTTTTGAGGCGAATCGAATCTCGGGGGATAGTCATGTTCAAAACATTCCAGACTACACACGCGGTTACAGTCGCCTTTGCCCTCGCACTGCTGACGCCAATGGCGGCGGAGGCTCAAGGTCTGGCCGACCGCGACGCCAAGGAGGTGGCCGACTACGTGCTGACCGACACCGGGTTGGCTAAGTACGCGCAAGCCGTGCGCAAGCTCCAATTGCTGACGGGCAATTTGCCGCAGGATTGCGATCACGGCGAAGGCGCGCAGTCTCTCAATGCCGTGGCAGCACGCATGGACGGAGTTCCGGAAGTGAAGTCGGCGCTCAAGGCAACCGGCATGACGTCGCGCGAATACCTCCTGTTCTCCTGGTCGCTGTTCCAGAACGGCATGGCTGTGTGGGCGCTCGATCAGCCTGGGGGCAAGTTGCCGCCAGGTACTAAACCGGCGAACGTCAAATTCTACCGCACGCATGAAGCCGAGTTGAAGAAACTGGGCGAGCTGGCCAAACAGGCGGATTGCGACAATAGCAATAGATGATCGCGCCGGCTAGGATACGGATGACGATGCCGTCGATGCGACACCTGTTTCAATGGTGCGCTTCATTCCTGCTTCTGCTCGATTCGAGCCTCGCGCTCGCTCAACAGCATTTGCTCGTGGCGGACGAAGGCACATATGCTATGGGTTACCGGTCCCAGGTGGGTAGGGTCTTGACGTTCATCTGCCCCGCGAAGCTCAATCCGACTCGCGAAATCTGGGGGACCGATGTCTACCTGGATGAATCTCCGATCTGCACCGCCGCCGTTCACGCCGGGGTGTTCACGCCGGGCGTATCCGGCCAGGTTACGATCGTCATGGGGCCTGGCGCCAAGTCGTTTGAAGGGACGGAGCGCAACGACGTGAAGAGTTCCAGCTACGGTCCCGGACATTCCACGTATTCCTTCATCAAGAACGGCGAGCCGGGGCAAATTGACTGGCTCACGACGCTCGACCGAGTTCCCGACGATTTCCATGCACCGATCACGGTCGTCTGCCCGCCGAAGGGTCATGCGGACATGTACGTTTGGGGTACGGATGTGTACACCAGTACCTCGGCGATCTGCGTGGCAGCCGTGCATGCGGGAGCGATCACGCTGGATGCCGGCGGCAAGGTCACGGTAACCCTCCAGCCGAAGCAGGAGATGTTCAAACCCAGCGAGCGCAACGGGATCACGACGTGGACGTGGAAGAACTGGGATTTCCAGTCCTATGGACAACCCTATAGGGTCTCGGCCGGCGGCCCCGGCTCATCCGGTGGTGGTCCACGGACGATCAGGCTTTCCGGTTTCACCGCCAGCGGCACGGCGGTCCCGATTATGCCGCGGACGATTCAGTTGGGCGGTTTCACCGCCGCGGGCACTGCCACTCCCATTGTGCCACGCACCATCCAGGTGCCGGGATGGACCGGCACTGGCAGCCTATCAGCCCCCTAAGGAACCGAAGATGCGATTGCTTCACTTCGGAAGGAGATCCGTCATGCCATACATGGTTGTTGGCTTGATCGTGCTCGCGAGCGTTCCTGCCTGGTGCCCGGCCGACGCGGCGCAAGCGGGCCGCTCTGAGGGCGATGCTGTGGTTCAATGGAAGAGCATCCCCGGCGACGTCACCTTCGAGGTACCGATTAACCTGACCAGGCTGGCACCGGACATCACGAAAGTAATGGTCACCTGCAGCATGACCAGTGATGCGTTTCCGGTGCGCGAGATCAAGGGCACCACGGTCAAACAGCCGGTCGGCGCCCAACTTGAGCTACCGGTGTCGGCGGGCCAGCTCGTGACGACGGCACGCGTGGTCGTTCCGATCA
>JBKJWE010000029.1:0-2682 GCA_046717045.1 Nitrospiraceae bacterium
GTGTCTAACCGGCCTGCATTTTGCCACGTACGAGCATCCATCTTGGGTTCCTCCTGATCCCGGTCTCATTGCAGCCCTTGAGACAGCGGTAAAATTTCTGGCTTTAGGCTTCGGGCCATCAACCAGACTTTCATGGACTTTATCAACCACTGCTGTTCTTTGCACCCTTGGAGTGACCGCGCTTGTGGCGATCTCAGGTGTTTTGCGCCACACTGGTCAAGAAAGGTACCGAGCCATAGGATTGGTCATTTTCTTCGGCAACATAATAGTTTTAGCACTTGCAATGGGCTGGGGCCGGGCTACGGTGATCCAATCTGTCTATGGCCAATATCCACTCTGGTATGTGTTGGTGGCAGTGCCGGCCCTCCTTATTTCCTTCTTCGTGTGGGAGCTTTACGGACCCATGAGACTTCGGTCTGCAGTGCAGGCCGGTCTCTGCCTGGTAGTAGTGCTTTTGCTTCCCGCGAATACCGGGCAAGGGTTCACTTGGATCAGCCACTCCGACGAAGAAAGAGCACTGGAGCGTGATATCGCGTCAGGAAAGTCTCCCACCATCATTGCTGAACACCATTGGAAATTGCTCTTACACTGGAGAGAACCCTATGAACTCAAAAACTATTTGCTGATGTTACGTAACGCAGGGATCGAACCTTTCTCTCAGATGGGAGAAGAATCCGTCGAACATCATGATTTGACGACAAGTCTGCCCTTGAGCCAAGCTCAACCTCCTCCACCACGTCCGGCGCGCGCGTCCAGTACTGCCGTCGTCACCAAGACAATTCATTATCACATGCCAGAAGCGGACGCTGTATCCTTCGTGTGGGGGCTTAACGGCTGGCATCTTGCCCCCGCAGACTTGCGTCCACCTGGTACGGAGCTGAAATACAATATCCTCCATACCCCCATGAGTAAGAAGGGGGATATTTTCACCGTGGCACTCTCCTTTCCAGTTGGTTCGATCGTGGACTATTGCTTTTTGATCACCAAAAAACGAGATACTTATGACCTCACCTGGCCTCTCTGTGACGGCAACTATCAGACAACTCTGTTAAAGAACAGTATCGCGGAGGTGCAGTCGAACGTGACACTGAAAGTGGCAACTCAGGAAATTCATTATATTGCTCCAGAGGGTGGGCGAGTGGACTTAGTATGGGGACTCAACGGTTGGCATATTGCGCCGGAAGAACTGCGTCCCCCTGGTACCGAGTTAAGCTCAGGGGGAACGCAGGTAAAAGAAAAGGCGATGCATACTCCCATGATCAAAATGGGCGATAGTTTCACCACAAAGCTTTCGCTACCCATTGGTGCAACACTCAACTATGGTTTTCTCATTAAGAATAAAGATAGCTTACTTGATATTATATATCCGGTTTGGGACGGGGAGTACAAAGCGAGTCTTGCAAAAGATAACGCCACAATCGCGACCACGACTGGACCAAAACTTTTTCCTAGCCTTTCAGAGAGCCTCATTGGTTGGTCTTACTTGGTAATTGGAATCGGTGCACTTCTTATTACTTGGTTTATCGTCTTCCTTTCTCTCGGGATTATAGAAACAGTGGACGTGGCGGGATAGGCCAAATGCCAGAAACACCAATGCCTTATAAATTGGCCATCATATTTTAACTACTATGAAGAAGATGCTTGTGACTGGTTCATCTGGGCTCATCGGTTCCGAAGTGTGTGTTTATTTTAGTAATCAAGGGTGGGCCATCTGTGGGGCCGACAACAATGCCCGTGCCACGTTTTTTGGTGCTAGCGGCGACACCCGATGGAATCAGCAGCGTCTACAATCTACGCTGCCCAATTTCATGCACCATGAAATCGATATTCGGGACCGACACGCCGTCTTGACGCTTGTTGAAGAATTTAAGCCAGCTATTGTTGTGCATACAGCCGCTCAGCCTTCGCATGATCTTGCGGCACAAATCCCTTTCGATGATTTCGATACCAATGCCGTAGGGACATTGAACCTTTTGGAATCTACTCGCCGATTCGCTCCTGATGCTGTCTTCGTCCATATGTCGACAAATAAAGTTTATGGCGACGCGCCAAATGAATTGCCTCTCGTTGAGATGGAAACGCGATGGGATTATGCATCTGCCGGAGACATTGAGGGAATCACAGAGACCATGCGGATTGATCAATCAAAGCACTCACTGTTTGGAGCTTCTAAGGTTGCGGCCGACATTGCCGTGCAGGAGTACGGGAGATATTTTGGAATGCGGACGTGCTTTTTAAGAGGCGGATGTTTGACTGGTCCTCATCATTCAGGAGTCGAGCTGCACGGATTTCTGAGTTATCTGATCAAGTGCAATGTTGAACGGAAGAAGTACATCGTTTACGGCTACAAAGGGAAGCAAGTGCGAGACAACATTCATTCGTTCGATGTAGCACGGTTCATTGATGAATTTATTCAGACTCCTCGCTGTGGCGAGGTGTACAACTTAGGTGGTGGTAGAGGAAATAGTTGCTCAATTCTCGAAGCCTTCAAGTCCATTGAGGCCCTTTCGGGAAAGGCGATGATTTATGACTACGTGGACAAGAATCGAGAGGGTGATCATATCTGTTATATTAGCAATCTGAATAAGATGAAGACACATTATCCGAAATGGGACATTACAAGAAGCCTCGGGGACACATTCGATGAGATATACCGTGCCTGGCTTTCTCGTCGCTCGCACC
>JBKJWE010000030.1:0-5162 GCA_046717045.1 Nitrospiraceae bacterium
ACGATACGCGTCATCCGGTCGATCTCTTCCAGATTGCTTTCCAGGACGACTTGATAGTCGTGCTGATCGCGCGGGCGCCGGAGCGCCAGTTCAGTCTCGCCCTTCATGACCGTCAAGGGGGTGCGCAGCTCGTGCGAAGCGTCGCTGCTGAATTGACGGATCTGCCGGAAGGAGGTTTCAAGCCGGTCGATCATGTCATTAAACGTATTCGTCAGACGGCCGATTTCATCGGCCGAAGCTGGGACGGTCAATCGCTGCGTGAGGTCTCCTCCTGCGATCCGTTGCGCGGCCTGAGTGATGGCATCGACCGGCCGCAAGGCCCGCCCGGCCATGAACCACCCGCCGGCGAGCGAGACCGCCAGCGCGATCGGCATGGTCACCAGGAGCACCAGAAGCAGACGATTCAAGGTTTCATCGACTGATTCCATCGAGGTGCCCACTTGGACGATATAGAGCAGATTCTTCTGATAGATGATGGGGACGGAGATGAGTCGGAGCGGCGGCTCTCTCGGGTACCTGGCGGACTCAAAGACCGTACGGCCGGAAAAGGCCACTTCCAAGGCCTGACGACTCAACGGCACATCGTGCTGTTTTACGTTCGGTGAACGAATGGTAATGGTGCCGGAGGGACTGAAGATCTGAAAGAATTTGTCGATACGGGCGAGCTCAGGAAATTGCGAAAGCAGTTCGTCTTCGTCGATCAGCGGGAGGAATCCCCGTTCTTCCAACGACCGAACGGCTGCGGCCGCCGTTTCTTCCAGCGACTGGTCGACGGCGTCGCGGAGGGTGCGCGCGGTGAGCACATAGAGGACGGTCGAAAACACGATGAGAATCAGCGCGAGAGCGCTGCCGTACCAGAGGGTGAGCCGGAGACGCAGCGGCATCAATGCGCTCCAGAGCAGGGCATTCCATCTAGGGTTTGGCGAAGGGCTTTAAGGGCTTTAGTGAGCAGAGGGTGCGTTTCGGCGCACCGGGGTCGGGCGGATGAGAACATCGGCTTTTTCAGCATCCCATTAGTCGGCCTTCAACATGTAGCCGCTGCCGCGAATCGTATGAATAAGCTTCTTGGTCCGTCCGCGATCGATCTTGTTGCGTAAGTAGTTTACGTAAACATCGATGACGTTGGTAAAGGTATCGAAGTCTTGATTCCACACATGCTCGGAGATCATCGGCCTGGTGAGAACACGCCCGCTATGGCGCATCAGGTATTCCAGCAGCGCATATTCCTTGAGCGTGAGATCAATGCGTTGACCCCCTCGCGTAACCTCGCGCGTGGCGGGGTTCAGGACCAGGTCGTCGATTTGCAGAAGCCCTGGGCTGTCAGTGGAGCCCCGACGGAGAAGCGCCCGAATACGCGCGAGCAGTTCGTCGATGGCGAAGGGTTTCGTCAGATAGTCGTCGGCTCCCGCGTCGAGGCCCTTCACCCGCTGGTCCACTTGCGACTGAGCGGTCAGGATGAGTATCGGCGTCTGAATGCGTTCCCGTCGGATGCCCTTGACGATGTCGAGGCCCGGCAGGGACGGCAACATGAGGTCCACGAGGATCAAGTCGTAGTTGGTGGCGAGCGCCATCTCCAACCCCTTTGCCCCGTCTTCACAGAGGTCGACGGCGTAACTCTCCTCTTCAAGCGCTCGCTTGATGAAGCAGCCGACTTTGGTTTCGTCTTCCACGACCAGAATGCGCATAGTTACCGATAGCCGATTATAGCAAACCTGCACCTGACGATTCTCGATGGCTTTCGCTATTTCGGGGGGAAACGGGTGATCATGACGGGGTCGTAAGTGAGGGCCGGTCCTTGAGGCGTGCGACGTGCCAAGGTGTGTTGCAGCCACTGGGCATCGTTGCGGGCGGGATAGTCTGATCGATAGTGGGCACCGCGGCTTTCGGTTCTGGCTAGCGCGCTGGCGACAATCGTGTCTGCGACGTCGATGAGCGATCCGAGCTCGAGCGCCTGGATCAGGTCGGAATTGAAGACCCTGCCCTTATCCCGCACGGTGATGGAGGAGGCCTGCTGATTCAGTGTCGCGATCGCGGCTCTCGCGGCGGTCATGGAGGCTTGCGTTCGGACGAGGCCAAGGTTCAGGCTCATGGTCCGACCGAGAGCTTCACGGATGTGCCAGGCTTGCACCGGCTCTTCTTGTGTGAGTAACTGTTGAATGCGTGCGTGGTCAGCTTGGAACTGATCGGTTCGGTGGGCTCGCGGCGCGACCGTACGCCCATACTCACTAGCTCGCAGGCCGGCACGCCGACCGAAGACGATCGTTTCGAGGAGCGAATTGCCGCCAAGCCGATTGGCGCCGTGGACACTCACGCAGGCGCATTCGCCTGCTGCATAGAGCCCGGGGATGGTAGTTTCACCCCATTGATTGGTCCGAATGCCACCCATCTGATAGTGAGCCCCTGGTCGAACGGGAATGGGTGTTTCGATCGGATCGAGGCCGGCAAATTCCATCGCCAATTCACGGATCTGCGGCAGGCGTTCGAGGATGCGTTGGCGGCCCAGATGTCTGAGATCCAAGAGCACGCAGCCGTCGACTCCACGGCCTTCGACGATCTCTTGCCCGATCGCCAATGAGACCGTCGACCGAGTGGCCAGCTCCATCTGCTGCGGGGCATAAGTCTTCATGAATCGCTCACCCAGTGTGTTGAGCAGATACCCTCC
Organism: Nitrospiraceae bacterium; assembly: GCA_046717045.1. Classification (GTDB taxonomy): domain Bacteria; phylum Nitrospirota; class Nitrospiria; order Nitrospirales; family Nitrospiraceae; genus JBKJWE01. Next base: position 2,663 of record JBKJWE010000030.1, read on the forward strand.
TTCTCCGCGTGCGCCTTCGGTGATCAGAATGCCCGTGTCCTTGAGTGTGGTGGGATGGAATTGGACGAATTCCATATCGGCGAGTACGGCGCCGGCCCGATAGGCCAGTGCCATACCGTCGCCGGTGTTGATGACGGCATTGGTGCTGGTAAGGAAGACTCGACCGCTTCCGCCCGTCGCGAGGATGACGGCTTTGGCGCCGATTGCGTGCAAGCCGCCATGGATCAGATCCCAAGCAATTACGCCACGGCAGCGGCCGTCTTCGATAATGAGCGAGGTCACATACCATTCTTCATACACCGCGATTCGCCGCTTGAGCAGCTGCTCGTACATGACGTGGAGGATGGCATGGCCCGTTCGATCGGCGGCATAACAGGTTCGAGGGAAACCAGCGCCACCGAAAGGCCGCTGGGCGATCCGCCCCTGGGCGTCGCGGCTGAAGATGACGCCCATCCGCTCCAATTCGAGAATATCCTCAGGCGCTTCGCGGCACATGGCTTCGATGGCGTCCTGATCGCCGAGGTACAGACCTCCCTTGGCCGTGTCGAAGGCATGGGCTTTCCAGGAGTCGTCTTCACCGAGCGCGGCGTTAATGCCCCCTTGGGCGGCAACGGAATGGCTACGCACCGGATGGACTTTGGAGATGGCGGCGATATCAAGGCCTGGCGGGACGGCGATCGCCGCCCTCATTCCGGCCAAACCGGCTCCAACAATCAGCACATCATGTAGTTTCATACTCTGCCGAATGGGGCATGGGGGCGTCCCTGATCATCACGAAAGAGGACTACCCTCCTGAGATCCTCCGCACTCATACTCGACTCACAGACCGAAGGCAAGCCGGAAGCAGTGAGAAGTGAGATCTGTGTTGGAGAACAGAGGGCGAGCGTGATAATCTTCGGCCGAAAAGTGATAACTCGTATCTCGCATCGTTGCCATCGAAGGACCAGAGCGACATCATGGCCATACCGGACTTTCTGAGCCCAACCGATAGCTTTATCCACCGTCATCTTGGCCCGACCGATGCCGACGTGCGCGAGATGCTCGCGACGCTGGGATTGCAATCGTTGGAGGCGCTGAGCGACAGCACGGTTCCCACCGATATCCGACTTCGTAAAGAATTGTCGATCGCCGCCAACCGCGGCGAACAAGCCGTCCTGCAGGAACTCCACACGATCGCGTCGGAGAACCAAGTCTTCCGATCGTTCATCGGCATGGGGTATTACGACTGCGTCACGCCGGGAGTCATTCAACGGAACATTCTCGAAAATCCCGGCTGGTATACCCAGTACACGCCCTATCAAGCGGAGATTGCGCAGGGCCGGTTGGAAGCCTTGGTGAACTTCCAAACGATGGTGGCCGACTTGACCGGTTTACCGCTGGCCAATGCCTCGCTTTTAGATGAAGCGACCGCCGCAGCGGAAGCCATGGCGATGTGCTTGACGATTTCACGCTCGTCCGGCTTGGAGCGCAAAGACTTCTTCGTGTCACATGATTGTCATCCACAAACCATTGAGGTGATGCGGACGAGAGCCGAACCCTTGGGTATGACGCTTCAGGTCGGCCGGACGCAGACGATCGACTACACCAATCCGCAACTGGGCGGCATTCTGCTGCAGTATCCAGCCACGGACGGCTACGTCGGTGACTATAGCGCGATCGTCTCGCAGGCCCATGCAGCCGGAATTCTCGTGGTCGTGGCGACCGATCTCCTGGCTTTGACCCTCTTGCGGCCGCCGGGAGAATTCGGCGCCGACATCGCGGTGGGATCGAGCCAACGTTTCGGCGTTCCATTGGGGTTCGGCGGTCCGCACGCCGCATTTCTTTCGACGAAAGAAGACTACAAGCGGCAGGTGCCGGGACGCATCGTCGGGGTTTCGAAAGATGCGGCGGGCAAGCCGGCCTATCGACTCGCGCTCCAAACGCGCGAGCAACACATCCGACGAGAAAAAGCGACAAGCAATATTTGCACAGCCCAGGTGCTGCTGGCGGTGATGGCCGGCATGTACGCCGTCTATCACGGACCAGAAGGCCTTCGGAAAATTGCCGAACGCGTCCACGGGCTAGCCGCGGTTCTGGCTGCCGGGTTGCGTCAGCTGGGATTCGATGTCGGGCCGGCGGAGTTCTTCGATACTGTCCGAATCCGCCTGACGAGGGCTCAGATCGATCAAATCTTGGTTCGTGTGAACGAACAGCGGATCAATCTTCGGCGGCACGAAGACGACTGGATCGGGATTGCGTTGGACGAAGTCAGCACGCTGGACGACATCCGCCGTTTGATTGAACTATTCGTCGGCCATGAACGATTGCCGTTCCGTATGGACGATCTGGGGCAGACAGTTATGCGAGATTATCCGGCTAATTTGGCCCGCACGAGCAAGTTCCTGACCCACGAAGTATTCAATCGCTACCATTCCGAGCACGAAATGCTTCGGTATCTCTATCGGCTCCAGGCGAAAGATCTCTCACTCGTCCATTCGATGATTCCGCTCGGATCCTGCAC
>JBKJWE010000031.1:0-2773 GCA_046717045.1 Nitrospiraceae bacterium
TTGGCGAAACGGAGGGGAATATCGGCAGGGCCACAACCGAGGTCAAGAACACGACCCTCCGTGAAATCAGGAAAGTAGTCGCGAAATCGGTCCACGAACCCTTGATTTTCGTCTGTAAAATCGGCGCGAGCGTATGCCCGCGCCTGTTCGGGATCGTCCATCAATTCAGGTTCGAGGACACGATCCATCAGATCAACCCCAAGAGCGTATAGCTAATGGCATACAAACAAGAGCTGAAAAGCATTTGCATCGCTTCTGCCATAAGCCATACGCTATCAGCCCTTCAGAAGTTCCACTGCGTCTCCGGGCCTGACGATACCGCCCTGCAAAACTCTGGCATAGAGACGGCTCCATCCAGGGTTGACGTTCTGCGAGATCCGCCGAACGTCTCCATCCCGAAACCATTGCGCATTCAAGTCGCAGGGCGCGGTGTAGCTCATGATCTCGAGCTGCACGGCCGGCCCAATTGTCAATCGGTCTCCCGGTTTCAGCGACTCCCACTCCAACCCAGCCACCGTGAGGTTTTCACCCGACGACCCGGCTTCGATGGAGTGGCCTTCATCCTGCAATCGCTCGATGAGATCTTGTGAATAGAGACAGACGGCGCGATCCGGCCCTCCGTGGACCTTGCGATTGCGCTGCCGATCGCCCTCAAGGCCTGTTTTTGTCACCATGACCTCCAACACCGGCTTCTTCGGCACACCGCCGTCGGACACATTGATCTGATGCACGTGAGGATACACAGGCCGACCCGTCGCGGTCATACATCGCCGCCTTCGCAGGATTCGGCAACCAGAAATTCCAATGCTACCCACCCATCCTGTTCCCACCGCCTCGCCATACAAGCTCCTTCCGCCACAAAGGCAGCACAAATCTCGTTCTGCTGATCGAGCAACAGGCCTGAGACCAACAACCGCGAGCCCTTCCTGACATGGTGGGTCAACTCACCGCAAAGCTGTAACAGGGTCCGGCGATCGAGATTGGCAAGGACCACCTCAAACCGCTGGGAGGCGACATCGCTCAACGGTCGAGTCGAGAGTGTCAGCGTCGATTCACATCCGTTGAGCCGGGCATATTCCTGCGCGCAGTCGATAGCCACAGGGTCGTTGTCGATGCCGACCGCGCAGGTCGCGCCGAGCTTGAGCCCTGCCACCGCAAGAATCCCGCTCCCAGTGCCGACATCGAGAACCGACTCGCCTCCGTGAATCGATGTTTCCAGCCATTCGAGCAACAGGCGTGTGGTGGCATGATGACCGGTCCCGAAGGCTTGCTTGGGATCGAGGATAATTTCAACATCGTCCGGCTGCAGCGCGACCGGCTCCCAGCTGGGCCGGATCACCATTCGATGCCCTACGCGAAGCGGCGTCACCGACTCAGCCCAGAGTCGATTCCAATCGCGATCGGGCACCTGTTCGACGCATAGCATGGGAAGCGATCCGACCGCATCAAGTCGTTGCAACGTGGCCCGCACCCGAGCCAATTGGTCAGCGTTCCAACGATCGCTCGGCCAGTAGAGATGCACCGTCCGCTCGTCCTGCCAGGCACCCTGCACAAAGGGATCGTCGAGCAAGCTCAGCAAATCACCTGCGTCAAGGTCGGTTGTGATGCTGACAACAATCCAATCTTGTGGCATATCAGACTACCATTCATTCCACAGTCCATCCTCGACATCGAGTAACGGACTTCATGAGTCTTGTGGACTTACTCGCAGAGTGCTCAACGGCACTGCGAGCGAAGAGGCAAGGCATATGCTTCGATCCGTTGAGTCTCTCAGCGACGCGAGAATGAAACGGGCGGGCTTTTTCAGGATCGTGCCGTCATTGACGGAGTCTAAGGCATCCAGTAAGGTCACCACGTCATGCCCTTCTCATCCCGCGAGCCGCAGCTCGAACGATTGCTTCGGCGGACTGCTGCACTGATCCGTAAAGGTCAGCGCGCCAGTTCCACGTTCACCCGCTGGCGCCTGATCCTCTTCATAACTGCACTCGCCTGCTGTATCGCGCTCTACAGACTCGGCTGGTACCAGAGCGGCAATCTTGCGCTTGCCGGATTCGTCATATGCTTTCTGGTTGTCGCCGCCTATCATAACAGGCTGGAAAGTCGGATTCACCGGCTCAAGCTCTGGCGCCAGATCAAACAGACCCACCTCGCCAGAATTCGCCTCGACTGGGCACAGATTCCTGAACGATCGGTGGCGATCCCTCCGCAACATGCCTTCGCCAAGGACCTGGACCTTGCAGGAAGGCATTCGCTGCTCCACTTGCTCGATACCACGGTCTCGTCGAACGGCCGGGAGCGACTAGCCGGCTGGTTGCTCGCGCAACCGCCCGATCCCAGCGTCTGGGCTCAGCGCCAAGCACTCATCCGTGAACTCACACCTCGCTCGCGGTTTCGCGATCGACTGGTTCTGGCCGCACACCTGCTTGGAGAGGAGGAAATCGACGGTCGGCGATTGGAGGCGGTGCTCCAGCATCGTCACCACATCCCAAGGCTGAACGTCATCCTTGCCGTCCAAGGTGTTCTTGCTCTCACCACTACCACGCTCGGACTCGCGGCCTTGCTCAATTGGTTGCCCAGCTACTGGATGTTCTCCTTCGGCCTCTATGCCTTGATCTATCTGATGACCGATCAAGGGGAAGAACTCCTCGAACATGCGGTCGGACTCCACCATGAAGTCGAAAAGCTGGGAACCGTGATTCAGTATCTCGAACGCCACGGCAGACGCCCCGGCACGGCTCTGGCCGTAACCTGCGAGATGCTCACGAGACCAGGC
>JBKJWE010000032.1:0-3014 GCA_046717045.1 Nitrospiraceae bacterium
CTTCCATTTTCTCGCTGCGGAGGGCCTTTGTGCTCTGCTCGCCCAGCACCCAGAGAATCGCATCGACAACATTGCTCTTTCCGCTTCCATTGGGCCCGACGATGGCAGTCACGCCGTCAGGGAATCCGATTTGAGCCTCTGCAAACGACTTAAACCCCATCATCTCAAGGGATTTTAGATACATGCGCGACTCCTCCGATAGCGTCGATGAAAGGTATTGGGAGAGGATCGTTAGACGGGCTTTTGTAGCACAGGCCTTCGGCAAAATCAAAGAAAAATACTGCCGGTGGTATGGGAGAGAGGGGAGACCTACAATACTTGGTGAGAAGGGTGGTTGACGAAACTGCTATTCAGCCCGGATCACGACACGCTTACCGCGCGGACTCAATGGTAATGAGCTCTTTCGGGAGAAGAAACTCCACGTCTTCTTCGATGACAGTCAGGTCCTGGACTTCCGCGTCCCCGTAGGTCTTGAGATAGGTCACGAGTTCTTCAACCAGGACTTCTGGAGCCGAGGCCCCGGCCGTGATCCCGATGGCATTCGCATTCTTCAGCCAGTCCGGATTGATATCGGAAGCAGAGTCGATCAGGTACGACGCGATCCCGCAATGTTCCCCTAGCTCGCGCAGACGGTTGGAATTCGAACTATTCGGAGACCCAATCACAAGGATGACATCCACCAGCTTGGAGAGTTCCTTCACCGCATTCTGGCGGTTTTGCGTCGCATAGCAGATGTCTTCCTGGTGTGGACCCTTGATATGCGGGAAGCGCTCATGCAGTGCGCCGACGATATCACGGCATTCGTCCACGCTAAGCGTGGTTTGCGTGACATAGGACAGATTTGTCGTGTTCTCCACAAGCAACTTTTCGACGTCTTCCACCGACGACACCAGATGAAACTTGTCCGGAATCTGCCCGAGCGTTCCGATGACCTCCGGATGGCCGGCATGACCGATAAGAATGAGGTCGTACCCTTGGGTATAGTCACGGTTGACTTCATTATGAACTTTGATGACGAGGGGACAGGTCGCATCGATGACTTTCAAGCCGCGGCGGTTCGCCTCATCCCATACCGATTTGGCCACACCATGCGCACTGAAGATCACGACCGAGCCCTCCGGTACTTCGCCAAGCTCTTCCACGAAAACCGCGCCCTTATGGCGAAGGGAGTTCACGACATGCCGGCTGTGGACAATTTCATGCCGCACATAGATCGGCGCCCCGTACTTCTTGAGCGACAAATCCACAATATCGATCGCCCGATCGACACCGGCGCAAAACCCGCGCGGGTTGGCGAGATAAATCTTCATAGCCGTCGTCTCTCCTGAGGCACTGTTTCACTCTCTCACAGACCCTCGGCTCACCTTACGTCAGACCAACAGGTCCAGTCAACAGATTTGGCCCTCATCTCCGGCTCCAGACACCTTGACACGGTGCCCCCCGGCCCGTAGGCTGAGAGACCTGCAATGGCAAGCCCTGCGAGCAAGAAAATTCTCATCGTCGAAGACGAACGCGACATTCTTCAACTCGTCAAATTGTATCTCGAAAAAGAGGGTTTCCGAACCATCGCCGCCTCGACCGGACCTGAGGGGCTGAAGCAGGCGAAACAGGAAAAGCCCGATCTGGTCATTCTCGACCTGATGCTTCCTGAGATCGACGGGCTAGAGATCTGCAAGCGGCTCCGGTCAGCGCCGGAGACCGCAATGATGCCGATCATCATGCTGACCGCGAAAGCCGAAGAGTCCGATACGGTGATCGGCCTCGAACTGGGCGCCGATGATTACGTCACCAAACCCTTCAGCCCGAAGGCACTCATCGCCCGCGTGAAGGCACTCTTACGGCGGCTCGAACGAAAGCCGGAAGAGGGCCCCAGCCGCTACCACTATCGCGATCTGGTCCTGGACCTCGCGCGCCACGAAGCGACGGTGAAGAAGACAGAGGTCCCGCTCACGGCCAAGGAATTCGGTCTGCTCGAACATCTGTTACGTCACCCCGGCCGAGTCCTGACCCGAGAAGTGTTGCTCAATTCGGTCTGGGGCTATGACTACTATGGCACCACGAGAACCGTCGATGTACATGTCCGAAGACTCAAACAAAAGATCCCCCTGCTCAATGACGCGATTGTGTCGGTTAAGTCGCTCGGTTATAAGCTGAAGGAAGAGTGACCTGTGAGAGGTGACGCGTGAGTTGTGAAGAGCGGGGACAGTGGAAAGAGCCCGACTCCCAGTCACACTTCGTCTATTCCACACCCCTCGTGCCGCACGTCTCACGAAAGCCATGACGCTCTCGATTCGTTGGAAAGTCACGCTTGCCACGCTCTTCGCCTTGGTCTGTGGGTTCGTGATTGCCGGACTGCTGACCGCGCGCTCGATCGAACAGCAAGAGTTGGCTCAGTCGAACGAACGCCTCGACGTGCTCACCAATCTGATCGCCTTCGAACTTCAACCAACCCTCTTCGCCACTCAACCGCCCTCCACAACCGCAGCGCTTCAGACGCTCGTGCGAGCGCTGAGTCAACGAGCTTTCACACGTATTACGCTCGTATCAACCGAGGGTCGGGTGTTGGCCGACAGCGCGCTCACAGATCAGGACCTTGCGACTGTCGAAAACCATCGCGCCAGACCGGAAATCGAACAAGCGCTAGCCACTGGAGCAGGAACCGATCTCCGCGCCAGTCATACAACCGGTGACCAGACCCTCTACCGTGCCGTCCGCCTGACCGGCAACCAGCAACCAGCCCTAACGCTGCTGTTGCGCCCGGGCTTACCCCTGCGAACGCTGGACCTAGAGATGGCGAAATTGAAACATATTCTTGCCCTCGCGTTCGGCACGGCGTTCTTGATCGCGTTGGCGCTCAGCGTCTGGCTTGCTCGGGGCCTGACCAAGCCCCTATCGGACATGGCCAACGCCGCACGGCAACTTGCATCCGGCAATCATCATGCGCGCATCCACACCTCGTCTCGAGACGAAGTCGGCCTCCTGGCCGATACCCTCAACCAGATGACGGACGAGTT
>JBKJWE010000033.1:0-4287 GCA_046717045.1 Nitrospiraceae bacterium
CGCCGAGAATATAGGCCACGTCGTCCGGCGCGAGATCCTTGATCAGCCAAGCGACGTCCGATTGCAGGTGGTCCGCCAGCACCTGCGTGATGCTGTCGGTGTCGAGTTCGCTCAAGACCTGGCCGCGCTTCGCTTCGCCGCGAACCAGTTCGAAGACCTCGCGTTTTTCTTTGGGAGACGAGAGGTGGACGATCACCTTCGCCACATCGGCCGGATGCATGCGGCCCAACATCTTGGCAAGATTCGTGATCGCACCGCGGCGCAACAGCCGTTGCACCGACAGCAAGACGATGTTGGACTTACTCTGGCCTCGGTCCGACTGATCGCGCAATGTGTCGCGCAGGAGATCCTTATCTCCCACACGTGGGCGCGGCTCAGTTGGCTTCGGTTCAACGATTTTATCTGTCGGCTGCATCGCTCGCTAATACCCCAACTCAATCAAGGCGTGCTCGTCTTCCCGCCAAGCTTCTCGCACCTTCACCCACAACTGCAAAAACACCTTCATGCCGAAGATCCGCTCCATATCGCGCCGTGCATCGGTGCCGACGCTCTTGAGCCGCTCCCCGTGCTTGCCGATCAAGATCGCTTTATGAGACTCCTTTTCCACCAAGACCGATGCGCTGATCCGCGCCAGCTTCCCTTCTTCGACGAATTGGTCGATTTCCACGGCAATCGAGTAGGGCACTTCTTCATACGTCTGCTGCAGAATCTTCTCCCGAATCATCTCGGCCGCTAAGGTGCGCATCGACTGATCGGTGATGGTATCGGCGTCGTAGGCCGCATCTCCCTTCGGCACATGCGCTACCGTCACAACGAGTAATCGATCGAGGTTATCACCCGTCTGCGCCGACACCGGCACGACCTCCGTCCATGCGAACAATCTGGCATAGGTCTCGATGACGGGAAGCAGTTTCAGTTTGTTGACAAGATCCACCTTGTTCAGCACCAGGAGGACCGGCCGGGAACGTTTCCGAAGAGCGGCCTTTACATGCTCGACCACCAACAGATCGCCCGGACCAGGCAGGCCAGTCGCATCCATCAAGACGTACAGAAGATCCGCCTCCTCCAACGTCTCGACCGCGGTCCGCACCATCCGGCGATTCAGCAGATGTTGGGGCTTGTGCAGGCCGGGCGTATCGAGCAACGCGATCTGCGCACCAGGCACATGCACCACGCCAAGGATTCTGGTCCTTGTCGTTTGCGGTTTATTCGACACGATCGCGATCTTTTCCTGCAACAATCGATTGAGCAACGTCGATTTGCCGACGTTCGGCCGCCCCACAATTGCGACAGTCCCGAACTTCATAGAGATTACGGACGTGACCGTTCCTGTGACGCATCCGGCACAAGCTGGTACACGGTTTCGCCTTTTCGGACATAGCCAAGCCGCTCGCGTGCCAGCTGCTCGATTTTAGCGGGATCGCGCTCCAGCCGATCGATCTCGCTCCGCAACGCGCGAGCGCTCCGCTGAAGTTCCTGGATGTCGATCTCGAGCTGCTGCGCATGCTCACGCATGGAAACATACCGAGGGAGCCCCATTTCGCCGAACACCATCGCCAATAACAACAGGACACACCCTCCTGCGCCCACATACTGCGCGCCGATCATCATGCGTCGCTGCCAATCCAACCACTGACGGCCCCTGTTCTGCTTAATGATCATGCGTCGATCACTCGCCGTTACGCCCTGCCAGGCACCGCATCCGCCCCGCGATAGACCGCCATCGCGCCCAATTCTTCTTCGATTCGCAGCAGTTGATTGTACTTCGCCACCCGATCGGTCCTGGACAACGATCCTGTTTTGATCAGGCCGCTGTTGGTCGCCACCGCCACGTCGGCGATCGTCGTATCCTCGGTCTCGCCTGACCGATGCGAAATGATCGCCGTATAGCCGGATCGCTTGGCCAGCTCGATCGCGTCCAGCGTCTCTGTCAGCGTGCCGATTTGATTCAACTTGATCAGGATCGAATTCCCGATGCCTTCCTTGATCCCTTTCGAGAAGATTTCGACGTTGGTCACGAAAATGTCGTCGCCGACCAGCTGGACCCTCTGCCCGATCTTCTCCGTCATCATTTTCCAGCCCTTCCAATCCAACTCGCTCAACCCGTCTTCGATCGAGAGGATCGGATACCGATCGACCAGCTTTGCATAATAGCCGATCATCTCTTGGGACGAACGCTCAGGATTCTTCTCCGCCTCCAGCACATAGCGCCCCTTGTCGTACAGTTCGCTCGCAGCGCAATCGAGCGCCAGCGCAATGTCTTTGCCCGGCTTGTAACCCGCCTCCTCGATCGCCTGCATGATCAAACTGAGCGCCTCCTCATTCGACTGCAGATCCGGCGCAAATCCCCCTTCATCGCCCACCGCCGTACTGAGGCCTTTCTTCTTCAGCAGCGACTTCAGCGAATGGAACACTTCCGTCGCCATGCGCAGCGCTTCGCTGAACTGCGCAGCCCCCACCGGCATGATCATGAACTCTTGCAGATCCAACCGGTTGTCGGCATGCGCGCCTCCGTTGATGATGTTCATCAGCGGCACCGGCAACACCCGCGCGTTCGTCCCGCCCAGATAGCGATAGAGCGGCTGCCCCGTTTCGTTCGCCGAGGCTTTGGCCACCGCAAGCGATACCCCAAGAATCGCATTCGCGCCGAGTTTTCCTTTGGTCTTTGTGCCATCCAACTGGATCATCGCCTGATCGATCCCGGCCTGATCGAACGCCTCTTTTCCGAGCAGCTCAGGCGCAATGGCCTTGTTGATGTTCGCCACCGCTTTCGATACGCCCTTGCCCATCCAGCGCTTCTTGTCGCCATCGCGCAATTCAATCGCTTCCTTTTCGCCGGTCGATGCTCCGGACGGCACCGCCGCCCGTCCGACCGCGCCACTTTCCAGCGTGACGTCCGCCTCAACGGTCGGATTGCCTCGCGAGTCGATGATCTGCCGTCCCCTGATCGCCTTAATTGCGCTCATACCTCGTCACCCATCCTTCTTGCTGTTCACTGCGGTCAAATCCGGCACCAATAGCCGTAGCGTGTAAACATAATCGTCCAACGGAATCTGCGCCGAACCATAGGCGGCGGACGGCGGGATGACTTCCACTTCCACCCTGGCCCCCTGGTCTAAGGGCTTCACCGTCACCTTCATTTCCGTGAGTGCCGGGCCACTCCAACGAGACAGGGCATACTTCTCACCCGATACCATTCCGCCGGTCACATGCTCCGTTTTCACTTGAAACCCAACTGCCTTCAGCGCCTCACTCGCAAATTGCGACGCCTTCTCCGGACTGATACTCGTCACGAAGGCGCCTTTCGTCGCATCGGCACAGCCGACCAAGAAAGTCACCAGCACGAGTGAGACCCAAGATTTCACGCTGAATGTTGTCATGCCTTACGATGCCAATCTCTTTCTGAGCAACTCATTCACCTTCCCAGGATTCGCTTTCCCTCCGCTCGCCTTCATGACCTGCCCGACCAAGAAACCGACGACCTGCTGCTTGCCCTCTTTGAACTGCGCGACCTGCGCCGGGCTCTTCGCCAATACATCGTCGATGATCTCCTCCAGCGCCCCTTCGTCAGACACCTGCGTCAGACCCTTCTCCTGCACGATCTGTTCAGGCGTCTTCCCGCTGCGGTAGAGCTCCGGAAAAATCTCCCGCGCTACTTTCAGGCTGATCGTGCCCTGCTCCACCAGTTGTAACACGCTTATGAGTCGTTCCGGCGAAACAGGCGAAGCGCTCACGTCGGTTCCAGACGCATTCAATTCCCTGGTCAACTCGCCCATCACCCAATTACTCACGGTCTTCGGCTGGTCGAACAGCGCCACACAGGCTTCGAAATAGTCGGCGACGGCTTTTGACGAAGTCAGCAGGCCCGCGTCATATTCTGGCAAGCCGAACTCGCTGACAAAGCGTTTCATTCTCGCAGCTGGCAATTCCGGCACACTGGCACGAAAACTCTCGATCCACTCCTGCTCCAACTTCAACGGGACCAGATCGGGATCAGGGAAATACCGGTAGTCGTGGGCTTCTTCCTTCGAACGCATCACCGCCGTCTCGCCGCGATCGAGGTTCCACAGACGGGTTTCCTGCTGCACTTTGCCACCTTCGCTTAAGGCTATCGTCTCTCGCTTAATTTCATACTCAATAGCGTCCTTCACAAACTTGAACGAGTTGATGTTCTTGAGCTCGACCTTGGTGCCCAATTCCTTCTGCCCGTATGGCCGCAGGGTGAGATTCGGCTCGCAACGGAAGCTGCCTTCATCCATATTGCCGTCGCACACGTCGAGATACATC
>JBKJWE010000034.1:0-3934 GCA_046717045.1 Nitrospiraceae bacterium
TCACGTATCGCGACGCAGTCGCCAAGGCCTGCGGCCTGAAAAAGATCTGATTGTGCCCGGGTTGATCTATCTCGCGGTTCTTGTCCTTGCCGTCGGCTATCCCTCGTACGCAGCTGGCGCCGCTCCCTCCGAGGACATGGTTCTCATTCCTGCGGGAGAATTCATCATGGGTACTCCTGAGGGACGCGATGGTTTACCGGACGAACATCCGGAACGACGAATCTTCTTAGGCGCTTATTTGATCGATCGATATGAAGTGACGAACGAAACCTACCTTCGTTTTGTCCAGGCTACGGGACATCGGATACCTGAAAACTCAAGTCCTGCTTCGACCGTCTGGAGCAGCGGAAGGCCTCTCGACAATATCGGCAACCACCCTGTTATCAACGTGAGTTGGGAAGATGCCGTCACCTATTGCCAGTGGCTCGGCATGCGACTTCCTACCGAAGCGGAATGGGAAAAGGCCGCACGAGGGACGGATGGCCGCCGCTATCCCTGGGGCAACGAATGGGATTATCGAATATCCAATAGTGCGAGTTCTTGGGCAGGAAAGACCGTGGACTTTCAAAGTGGGGCCGACTGGGATGCCTTCTGGATCAAAGGTGAGGGGGCAAGGATTGCCAAAGAGAAGGGTGTCAAAGGTGAGATCTTAACCATGCCGGTCGGCAGCTTTCCAGAGAGCGTGAGCCCCTACGGCCTGTTTGACATGGCCGGCAATGTCGCCGAATGGGTGCAGGACTGGTACGACCCGAACTACTACCGAGCCGGCCCGCTTACGAACCCAACAGGACCCGAGCGTGGCGCCATCAAAGCCATGCGCGGGGGCTCCTGGCTCAAACCGCACATGAGCCTACGCACCTCCGACCGGGACTGGGGCACATTGGACAGTCGACCGAGCGGCACTGGCTTTCGCTGCGCGAAGGATGCCCTCTAGCTCCCGTTCACACAAAGACTCCGACCGGCACATGCGCGTGACCCGGGAATACGCTATTCAACTCCGCCGCATTGACACCAAAATGCTTCACCAACACATCAGAGAAGAGGTCACGGAACTCGACTGTCGGACGAAGATACCGCCCCGAATCGAGATTGGCGTCGATGAGCGACGACGGGAATCCCGCCGCGCCATGATAGAGTCCGCCCTTGACCCCGCCCCCAAGTACAAACCAGACCGACCCCTTCCCGTGATCGGTTCCGCCGCTGGCGTTTTGCCGTACCGTACGGCCGAACTCCGTACAGGTCAATAACACCACATTGCTCATCAAAAGGCCTAGGTCGTTATAAAACGCGCGGATTCCCCCGGCGAAATCGGCGAATCGCCCGGCTTGTTGCAAGCTTGCTCCGCCACCGGCTCCCTGGTCATCGTGCGTATCCCACCCGCCGATGTCAACCGTGGCCACTTCGAGCCCCAATCCCGACCGGATGATGTGCGCTACATCGCGAAGCTGCCTCCCATAGGTGGTGTTGGGATACGTCGCGCCGTTCTGGGGAACTGCAGGACCGATGGCCTCGATCGCCGCCACGCGGTTCAACATGTCAGGTCCCAATGTATGGACAAACCGGCTGTAGGGATTTGTGCTCGTCGATGCAGGGTCCTGCCCATAGAGGGCTCTGAGGTTGGATTCCAACGGAGCCTTTGCGCTATTTAGTCTGGCAAAACTAAACGCGGTGAGATCATTGACCGCGGGAACCACTACATTGCCACGCAAGGCGTCAGCCAGATCGCTGCCCATTCCAGCGGCACGGATCGCAGGCGCACCGACCGCACCCACCGCTTGCAGATAGCGGTTGAGCCACCCATCTGTCGCCTGGAAAAGCCCTCGTTCAATCGTATCTTGATCCGTGAAGTGCGATTGCGTGGAACCGGCAAAACCCGCCTGTGTCACAATCGCCAAAGTGTTATTGTTGTACAAATCGAGAAACGGCTGAATGGCAGGATGCATGGCGAACCCCGTCCCGGGGAGATCGATCCCAGCGCCATCGCCGGTTCCAGGTCGGGGAATACCGATATTGCCAGCTCCCATCAATGCCGATGGCCTCACGACATAGTACTGAGGGTCTGAATAGGGCACGATCGTGTTCAGGCCATCGTTTCCTCCACGCTGAAAAACGACCACCAACGTTTTTCCTGCATTGGTAGCGGCAGAAGCCGTGCGCCGCAGAAATTCGGAAGGAACAAAATTATAGACGAGAGCCGCCCCGGCAACCCCCAGAGCGCGCTTTAAGAAAATTCGACGGGAGAGATTTTCCTGCTCCACTCGACATTCAGGACAGGTATGCATAGTTACCTCACTGATACTTGTAGCGTGGGGTTGCCAAAATGGTCGCCAAGGTGCGATCAAGCGGCGTTTCCACATTCGAGTTATCCAGATTGAATGTCCCGCCCGCGCTACGTAGCGTGGTGAGGTAGGTCTGATACTCCGTGAGACTGACTTGCCGATCGAACGTCAAATTGAGAAGGAAACCCATCACGTCTTCTTCCGTTCTCAGACCAAGGCTCCGCAACCACAGCCGCGTCAAGCCGCCGCTCGTGTCAGATCCATATCGGATGGTCGACCCGAATCCGGGTATCGTGGCTTCATACGCGAAGCTCACCTCGTTAAAGAGCGCGTCCGTATTGAGCCACTCATCGGCGGCTTCTTTGTACCCGGTCGGTGGGGCTTTCTCGTACAAACCCTGCCCCATTCTTACCAGGCGGTTCCTAAACGGATCGATCGCAGACCACACGCCTAGGTTGCGATGCAGGCCTGCAACGAATTCCAACGGCGTTTTGACCAGGCCTCGATAATTCGCCACGTTGTTAAAATCCGAGGAGGTAAAGATGGCAATCAAGACCTTCTTGATATCGCCGCCGGAATCGTTGAATACCGACGCGACTTCGTTCAGCAGTGTTGCGGAAGGACGATCACTGACGAAGTACACACACAACTTCTTAGCGAGATGTGCGGCCGTAGACGGGTGGCGCGAGGCGATCGTGAGGACCTGCTCACCCTCGCCTGGACCGGATCCGTTGAATGCCACGGTCTGTCCCAAAAACTGTTTCGTCCCCGGACTATGCCGGCCGGCAATGAACCGGAAGCCTGGCCTAGCCACGTCCAACGTTGTCCAACCTGTAAAGGCTTTGGCAGCTTCCACAATATCAGCCTGCGTGTAGCCGTTTGGATTCCCATTCACATCGACTCCGAGTGTATGCAATTCTTGCAATTCCCGCGCATAGTTCTCGTTCGGGTTCTCTTTCCGATTCACATCGGTGTTGAGGTAGATCATCATCGCGCTGCTCTTCGCACTCATCATGAGCAGATCAAGGAACTTTCCGAACGCGTTCGTTCTGAACGCTTCGTTTTCCGCCAGTTCGTACTGACCCTTGTTATGCGTTCGATAATTGGTATTGAAATGGTTGTCCCAGAAGTAGACCATCTTCTCCCTGAGTTGCCGCCGGCTGTACGCTTTTCGAATAAGATCATGATCTTGCAACTCACTGAGCGATGGCGCCAACACGTCCGGAAGCCCGTCCTCCGTCCGCCAGTCGGCTCGATCTGCCGCAAGCCGTTGCGCGAGCGCTGAATCGTCGAGCAGAATCGGAGCCGGGAGCGGGTTCGTGTCATGCAAATTCGTCGGCCAAGGTCTGTTCGGGTCCAGTTCAAGCTGTTCCTTCATGTAGCGAACAGCCCATGCGCTGGCCTCCTGAGCCGTGAGGTGCGATACGGTATTGAGCTGATTGGGAGTGCCTCCGTACGCCAATCGATTCAGAACATGGTACGCCGGCCAATTTGGCGGAGCCGGAGGCAATCCGGCCTGCGGCGGACCCAAGGGGGGCGCTGGCGCCGCGATTGGTTCAGGCGGAGGGGCTGGAAGGCCAGGCGTGACCGGCTGAGCCGTAAGAAGCTGCTGCAAACCGGGCAACTGTTTCATCAGACTCTGGGCACTTCGCCCC
>JBKJWE010000035.1:0-3688 GCA_046717045.1 Nitrospiraceae bacterium
TCAACGCCCAGGGAAGCAAACCACTGTATGGTTTGGTCAACAGAAAATGCCGCGAGGACGTTCTTGATGATGCGGCGATTGCCGAAGAAGTCTGTTGGGGTGACGACTTCATGCGTGACGTTGCAGCGGCTGCCGCCGGAAATGAGAATCTTCGCCCCGATCGCCTTCGCCCCGTCCAACACAAGGATGGTGCATCGTCTTGATATCTCGCGGGGTTCCGCCGCAAAAATGGCGGCTGCCAGCCCGGCCGCTCCAGCCCCAATGACGGCAACATCACATGTGTCATCCTGGTTAGACATTAGAGACTTTTAACTGCCCCTTAACTCATCGTTAATGTCCCGATGTTACAGTCCTTCTCGTACAATGAGCCTGGCGCGTGAGAGCGCGCATCACGAGGAGGTGGGCCCCCATGACCTGTCAAAAGTGCAAAGGCTTGATGGTGGAAGAATGGCGGCCGGAGTTTTCACCGGAAGCCGCGGTGCTCCGCTGCATCAATTGCGGTCTCGTGCTTGATCCGTTGATTGCGCAGAATCGCCTGAGCAAGCTTCGTTCAAAAGAATCCGTGCTGCATGCTGCGTGATCGCATGTGCTGCTCGTGAGCCTGTTCGGCCGGGCGGACGACTTGCCGTCCTGGCCGAACCGGGCAGGTGTGGATGTCGCGTATGCGGTTAGACCGAAAACTCCGCCCACAGAAACGTATGATCTGAGGGGTCTTTCGCTCGCCGCGGCTCGACATCCACGTCTACCCTCTGACACTTTTCCGCCAGAGGCGCCGTGGCCAAGATATGGTCGATGCGCCATCCCTTGTTTGCTTCCAAGGAACCAGGCGCGCGGTAATCCCAAAACGTATATTGCTGTCTGGTCGGATAAAGCTTCACGAATACATCCTGAAATCCCCACGCCAGCGTCTTCTCATAGGCCTTCCGCGCATCCTCGTGATAACAGACATGCTTGAGATGCTTTTCGGGACTGTGCACGTCCATAGGCCGTGGCGCCACGTTCATATCGCCGAGCCAGATCGCGGGCTTGGTAGGCGAGAGATGATTCGCGAAATAGCGTTGGAGTCGCTTGTACCATTCGAGTTTATAGGCGTACTTTGGCGAATCGATTTCAAATCCCTGTGGAATGTAGGTGTTGACGATCGGAATGCCGTCGATCACTGTACGAATGATCCGCGCTTCGTCCGGTTCTCCCCCGTCGTCGATCCCATATGCGACCGTCTCCGGCTTCTGCCGGCTCAGAATCGCGACACCATTGTAGGACTTCATCCCACGGAACGTGATGTGGTACCCACAGGGTTGGAGCGCTAGCAGCGGGAACTCGCTGTCCTGCACTTTGGTTTCTTGGATGCAAAGGACATCGGGTTTCTGTGTTTCGAGCCAATCGAGTACGATTGGCAGGCGCTTCCGAAGGGAATTGGCGTTGAACGTGGCGATCTTCATGGGCGGGCCCGGTCAGAAAAACCAGACTCCCGGCATCCTAGCAAAAGCCGGGTGAGGCAACAAGCGGTGAGGCCGTCGTGGCGGAGATCCGTGGTGGTCGCGAGGAGGTAGGACTAAACGATCACGGCCCTCGATAGGAATCACCTACCGAGGGTCGTGGGAATCACGTGACTGTGAGAACTTATGGCGCGGTAGCAGGGGCAGGGACTGACATCGGAGCAGGAGCTTCCGGAACTGCCGATTTCATGTCTTGCCCCATCGACTGGGCAGCACCCTTAGCCTCGTCACCTTTGGCCTTGGCCGCGGCCTTGTTCGCCTTCATCTTGTCTTTCATTTCGTGGCGCTTCGCCTTCATCTTCTCCCTGTGTTCCTTTGTCTTGCCCTTCATCTCATCTTTCTTCGCCTTCATATCACCCTTCATCGCATTTTTCTCAGCTTTCATCTCATCTTTCATCTTCCCCATCTCGCCCTTCATGGCGTCATCGGCCATGGCCAGCGAGCCGGCTCCAACCAAGCACAACGCGGTAAACGTGGCGACGATCAACTTCGGCATGCGGCACCTCCTTGTGGCACAATGTAAGTGAAACCAATACGTTGTGATCGAGGCAAGGATCTCGACAGCGTCGCACGTCTTTCTGGAGCTGTCAAGCGCGATAACTAGCGCCCGGTTTGCGCGCGCCGCGAAAACGGACGAGGCCTATCGCGTGAGGAATCGTCGCAGGATCGCCTGTTCGACGCGCGAGCGACCACGATCGGGGGCCGGGAATCGAAGAACGAGATGCACGTGACCGGCTTCGGGGAGCTGGATGGTGACGCGGGGCTCCGGCGAAGGGGCCTCCAGCAGATTCGTCTCTTCCAGCAGCTTCATCTGCCGCGCCGCGACGTCCATGAACGAGGCACATTCGGCTTTGGCCGCGTTGAGCAGCCGACGCTCGGCGCTCTGCCAATCGTCTTCGCTCTTGAGTGGGACTGTCACGGTGTAGAGTCCATATTCCTGGCCGGGATTCTCTTTCACCAGCGGATTGCTCAGCAGCAGACTGTTAGGAAAGACTGTCACGCGGCCCGTGTAGAGATGCGACGTCTGGCCAGGCCCGATCTCCAACAGCTTGGTCGCGAAAACATCATGGTCCAATACGACGCCGCGATGACCCGCGATTTGTATCCGATCTCCAACCGAATAGACCTTTCCGCCCACCCGCAATGCCGCTCCGCTCCAACACAGAATGAGTTCCTTGGTCGCTAAGACCAGCGCAGCTGCGAGCGCGACCAGTGAGACCGTAAAGGCTTGCAGCTCGTGCGCCCAAATGACCACGAGGCCGACCAGGAAGACGAAGACGATCGTGTTACGAACCGACACGACCCACCGACGTTTCGCCTCCATCGTGAGGGCCGAATTTCTCGAGATCGAGCGGACGATCAATGTCCGCGCGATCAACAGCGACGACAAGAGGAGGAGGGACTTGAGTCCGTCCAGCACGACGGAGCTATCGATCTGCGGTAACCAGGAAGACATAGGACGCAAGACCGGTCGAATTAATCAGCGTTGAGCTGCTTCCGCGTGCCCGGCACGCATTCTTCCCGTTTCCACTGTTTGAGGACCTTCGACTCGTTGAACGTCAGCGTATAGCGGTAGCAATACAACGTTTCCTTGGGCCCTTCACCCGGCTTGCCAAGCAACGCGGTCGCCTGTGACGTCGCATTGGACAGCCCCTGAAAATACAAGGGACTCAACTCCTTTTCGCTCACCGGAACACGATAGGTCCAGACGGCTTCTCCTCCGAGCGCCGGCGTCTTGGCCGTGTGAGGGGGGCCCAGCTTTTCAGTGATCTGATCCTGGGTGAGGCGGTCGACGCCTTTCTTGAAATAGCCGTCGCGCCAAGGACCGGTGCCACAAGCGAACATCGACCAGGCGACAAGGAGGAGCGCGCCGGTCTTCACGCCTCGCCACGCCTGCGACAGGACCCTCATGACTTGCGCTTCCCCTGAATCTCTTGCATCCGCTTGACCGAGCAATACAGCGCATATCCTTGCGCCAACATGCCGGTGACCAGGAGACCAAGCGCCGTCTGTAGCCATCGAGAGCCGGAATCATCCAACCCATAAATCCCCAGCATGAAGCCGAGCGCGATGGCGACGATCCCGACGAAACGTGCGATCATCGCATTCATGCGCCAATTGGTGAGAGGGGATTTTTCTCCAGAAGGCATCGAACTACGCTACAACGGATGGCCGGCTCGGTTCAACTC
>JBKJWE010000036.1:0-12862 GCA_046717045.1 Nitrospiraceae bacterium
CTCTAGAAGAGACTGGGACGGATAATTATCGGTCCGTTGCACTGACACAAATACGGCTGCGCGGCTCAATACCGATTCGACCTGATCATTCCACCCCACGGTCATCCACGGTCCAAGGCCCTGTTTCTCGTTCAATGCTTCCACATCAGCGCGGAGAGGCCCATCTCCCAGCACAAACATGCGGAGTTCTGCGGTCCGATCGTTCATGCGTTCTCGCGCGAGTGCACAAGCTTGCACGAACAGCATCGGATCTTTTTCGGGAATCAGCCGTCCCGAGAACACGACCCATGGCTGCTTCACCGTTGGCCGAAATCGTTGTTCGTCGACGCAACTCCCGGAAGGCATCGATATCCGCGCGGCGGCGACACCCTCTTCCCTCACCATTTGGCGAACCGATTCGGTCAGTGCGTCCACTCGTTCTGCCAGTCGCAGTGCCACTCGATAGAGATAGAGACCAGTTGTCGAACCCACCATCTCGCGGAGACTTGGGCAAACAACCGACAGGACGGCCCCTGGGGCCGTACCGATCAACTGACTTGGTAACGCCAGGTAGGCGCCACCCAGCACCAGATGGAGAACCTGCGGGCGGCGCCGCCATATCCACACAGTCACGGGCAGCAACCCTAAGACATAGTCGAGTTTCCGGAAGACAAACGCGATTCGACCCACTCGGTCCTTCAGAAGAAGGTCCGGCATTTCCTGTTCTGAGAAGATCCCCAATCGTCGGAGTTTCATGAACAACGATTCATTGATCGCCAACATAATGGGCACGTTACGACGGCGAAGCGCGTGATAGACCCATGCGTAGCGACGCTCTGCGCCTCCCACGGAAGTATTGTTGAATAGCAACATCGCAATGGTCGGCGTTGGTTGCCGAAGATGTTCAGGCCCTGTTGCGTCAGTCACAAAATCTCCGCAGCCATAATTCAAGATTGATCCAACGCCAGACGGTCGGCCCCACTCTCAGCCGCCCATGGGAATAGCGCTGATACCACTCCTTTAGCACGTCAGATCGCCAGTACGGCCTTGATTGCATGCGATCGGAATGGAGAAGACTCTCGATGTGAGGGCGCCAGGCCCCGCGCATCCATGTGTCTTCCGGGGCCACAAAGCCCATCTTATCGGTCCTCAACCGCACGTCTTCCGGCAACACCCCGACCATTGCCTCCCGCAACAGGACTTTCGTCATACCGTCCCTCAGCTTCAATTCCGACGGCACCGTTACAAGCCATTCCACAAGCCGATGGTCCAGAAACGGGACGCGTGCTTCGACGGAAAACGCCATCGAGTTTCGGTCTTCAGAGTGAAGCAGCGCCGGTAAGTCTTGCGTGATCGTCCTGGCCATATGCGCGTCGAGCACACCAGGGTCCGAGCAAGACTCTCCTCCGCCATGAAGACGATGGGCACGACCAAATTGTTTATTGATCCAAGCAGTATTCCCCATTACTCTGTCTCGGAGCCAGGTGGTCGCTTGCTCAGGGAACAAACCACGCACAAGGCCCGCCACCGCGGTCGGCTGTAAGCCGCCATGAATCCGACGCCACGCCTTCCACTCCCTCAGTCCTTCCTGCCAGCGACGCGTGAGCACTAACTCCGCCAGACGTGACCCTACGAATCCTGGATATCCACCAAGCGTCTCGTCCGCTCCCTGTCCGTCCAAGACTACCTTCACGCCAGCGCGACCGACGGCGCGCATCACTTCCCATTGAGCCAACATGCTGGTTCCGGCCATGGGTTCTTCTTGATGCCAGAAGATATCTGAAAGTTGCCCCCACAGTTCAGCGCCATCAGGAAACACTTTATGGCTTTGTACACCCGCATGCGCTACCACACTCCGGATAAATGGTCGTTCATCATAGCGACCGTCCTCAAAGCAGGAAGAGAAGGTCTTCGGGATATTCTTTCCCTCAAGCAATCGGCTCATCACACACACGATGGTGGATGAATCCAGGCCGCCGCTCAGGCAACTGCCCACTGGCACATCGGCCCGCAACTGAAGCCGCACACTGTCTTCGATGAGCTCTCGCAGCCGAGTTGAAGCCGCACGCAACGTTGTCGATATGATGCCATGCGGCAACTGCCACCAGCGATGGCGCGTCACCGCCCCGGATCCCCCCTCCGGCCCTCCACCGATGGTCAGCCATTCACCTGGTTGAAGCTGCTGTACTCCCTCAAAAAACGTATCCGCACGTTGATCCTGACGAACTGCAGACAAGTACTCCCATACGGCGCGCTCGTTAGGCTGTCGGACCAACGATGGATCGCACAAGAGCGCTTTGATCTCTGAGGCAAATAGGAAACGCCCGCGATCGTGACGATAGTACAACGGTTTAATTCCGAATCGATCCCGCGCGCAAAAGAGGACATGCTCCTTGTTGTCCCACAGTGCGAATGCAAACATCCCGTTGAACCGATCGAGACAGGATCGCCCCCACCGACGGTAACTCTCCAGAACAACTTCCGTATCGCTCGTTGAATGAAACTGTACCCCGCTCGTAGCCAGTTCCTGGCGCAACTCCGGAGCGTTGTACACTTCTCCATTGTAGGTAATCCAAAAACGCCCGTCCTCGCTTCCCATGGGCTGATGGCCCAAAGGCGTCAGATCCACGATCGCCAACCGCCGGTGCCCTAAGCCAACGTGGTAGGCCGCTTGGCGATCACCTTTCCACTCATGTTCCCCGCGCAACGCCCCTCGGATTGATACCGGTTGGGCGTGGTGACGTCCCAGCAACACATACCCTTCCCCATCCGGTCCTCGGTGGGCAAGTGCATTGGTCATCGCCTCCAGTAATCCGAGGTCGATCGGGCAATCATCCAATTGTATGATGCCGGCTATTCCACACATCCTTGTGGTAATCCCTCAAAGAAGCGGCGGTGGAGCGTTAGGCATTGCGGCAACGCGCGATGCACGATACATGCTGTTTAGGGGTGCCCATGCCGAGACATTCAGGTTAGGCAGAAGGCTGATACGCTCGGATCGTCCGCTGTGCAATCTTCAATGGGTCATGGTGGTGCCGGACAAACTGTTGTCCAGCCGTTCCAAGGAGCTTCCTTCTTTCCGGGTCGGCGAGCAATGCGCGGATATCATAGGCAAGGGTTTCCTTGGTGGTCCGAACCACAGGAATCTGGTCGTGGAAGGGAACAAATCGCTTGAGATCCTCGTCCCGCAAATAACAGAGCACGGGCTTGCCCATCGCCATCGCCTCGACTGCCAATGCGCCATACCATCCGATTAATAGTTGGTCCACGACTAAATCGGCCTGGACAATGATGTCTTTCATGCGCGCATGCGGAACACCTTCGACAATCTGCAATTCGATAAGCATTCCCTCATCCCGCAAACGCGCACAGGCCTGCTCGACATACCGTGTGCCCTTAATCGAGCGGTTCGTGGGGAGATGGAGAATCCTGACCGGTCGCGTCACATCCGGTTCTCCCCTCTTCTCGATCGCTCCCGGCTTCCATTCATTGAAATCGACACTCGCATAGGGCAGAAACTCTGCGCCAGGCAGCACATGCAGCAGATCAGGGTTCAACGCGAACACATGGTCGGCATAGGCGAATATCTTCTTGATTCGTTTCATTCGAATGAGATCCAGACGTTCTGTACACCATCCCACATCGCACTCCTGGCAAGCAGAGGTGTCAAAATGTTCCCGGCTCCATGTCTTCATGCGCGCATCACAGCCCTGAAATGTCATCACAATACGCTTGCCCAGCCGTTTGAGAAGCGGCAACTCGAGATAATTGAGGTCCCAGTGCCAGTAGTCGAGAATTGTCATCCCCCAGTTGAAATGAAACACGTCATATTCACGAACGGCCCGCGTCAGGAAATGGGCAATCCGGTAGCCCCTTGCCGGCCACGTTCCGGATCTGAGCCGGAGATCAATATCGTACGGATATCGGCTGGAATCCCCACGGCGCACCATCACGTCACTCTGAATGCCTAAGGCTCGTTCCGCCCTGGACAATCCCCAGGGATTTCCGCCGGTATCCGTCGGGCAGTGCAACACTTTCATTTTGATGTACGACTTTGCTCGCTCAACAGGTCGTTGGCCATTCGGTCGACGCCTTCCTTGAGTGTCACCTTAGGCGTCACTCCGAGTTTCATCTTCATTTTTTCGATATTGGCTACCATTGCCATGGGCCCCTTGTCCGCCTCGTACTGATACACAGGCTTACGACCGGTGACTTGTCCGATAAGTTCGGCAAGGTCGAAGACCGTCGTCGTTTCTCCACCCGCGACGTTGATGGTTTCCGGACGCGTCAACTCAAGCGCGCGAACGGTGGCATCCACGGCATCGGAAACATGGGTCGGACTCATGACGACTCCCGCCTTCCCCGCAATCGTAACCGGTGCTCCTTGCAGCACTCTCGTCACCAAGCCTGGCATGAACATATCCCGCTGGCCTTCACCATACACAAAGTAATAACGAAGATTGACCGTGGCAAAATAGTCGCTGTAGGCATTGACCAGGCACTCGGCAGCATACTTTGAGGCCAAATAGAAATTCATCGGCTGTGGAGGATCTGTCTCAGTTATGGGGCGGGACATATATCCACAAACGCCTCCAGATGAGGCATACACGAACACTTTACATTTGGCTCGCCTGGCATATTCCAGCAGTTCAAGAGTGGAATCCGTATTCACCTTGAAAATATCCCTGACTTGATCGGGAAACTTACGAAACTGTCGTGACTGTGCCACGTGAAGAACGGCGTCCGCGGTGGCAGGAAGGGCTCCGGTATCCATACTCGTGAGATCCTGCTCGACACGGTGGATATGCGGATGGACCGGCAACACGCCGCCCTTTCGCGTCACGCAATACAGCTCATGGTCCGACATAAGACGCCGAATCGTATGCCCGCCGACAAACCCAGTTCCGCCAGTTACCACAATTTTCATCGCACTCCCTCCATCATTGATCTCTCAAAGCCCAACTGACCATAGAGACGAGCCATTCTCTCGCCAACGCGCTCAAGTGAAAAGACTTGCTCGACATAGTGCCTGCCTTTGGCTCCCAAATCTCGACGTAGCTCCGGGTTCTCGATCAAGGACACCAATGCTTGCTTCAAGCCATCAGGGGTCGCGCTCACAATCGGACACGGAATACCCTTTGGCAGATAGACTTCTGGCTTCCGTATGTATGCCACCACCGGCTTCCCGAGAGCCATCGCTTCAACCGCAAAGTTTCCATGCCAGCCGATCAGAAATTGGTCTGCCACGATGTCTGCACGTTTGTACACTTCCATGGCCTCATCATTATTCATTCCTGTCACCACATCGAGTTCAACAGGATATCCCTCCGACTGTAACTCTTGAACGCAGGCGGAAAGATAGCGTGACCCCTTAAACTGGGGATGATTGGGCGCATGCACGATCCTGACTGGCCGGCTCGTGAGGGAAACTCCCACATATGGCCATTTTTTAAGATCGACCGCCCAGTAGTACATGTCATTCCGGCTACCCGGTGTGTATTCGACCATATCGCCCATCGACAGCGTGATGTCTGCATAACGGTGGACATGCGCGAGATTCCGTTCGGCCTGCCCCTCGTCGCAAATGCAAGCCACCATCCGTTGAGTGCAGTCGACACAACAGTTATATGTTCCCAGCGCCCGCGTCTTGGATTCCGTGCGTACATCACCGCCATACGCCGAGACGATAATCTTTTTCCCTAACAGCTTGAGCAGCGGGAGTTCCAGACGCTTTCCAATCGTGCGGCTCAGGAATCCACCGTCAAAATAAAACTGGAAGATATCGTACCGAAGAGCCGTCCAGAAGAGCACGGCCCACGGGATAATCAAGGCGAACGGAGGAAATCGCCACCACCACTCTAAGTTGTATGTGAAGTCTTGCGTCACATAGTACGGCCGATAGACGAGCGTGTCGCTCTGATATCCGTACAACCGATCTGCCGCGGCATTGGTGCAGATATTAATGATCGGAGTTGGCCCCCAAATAATTTTTGGCTTCCGTCCTTTTGTCAGGACGCGGCGAGCCGTCGCCCACGGCCAACCGACCCCAAGCATGAGCAGGAGGAACGGAGGCAACAGGACGCATTCGCCTGCAACCTTTAGCATTTGCTTCACTCGTAGAAACATGGTCAGCGTCAATGCTGTTCAAACCAGTACGGAGGCGTTTTGGCCGGCAGAAACCATGTTCGATGGTATTCAGCCGCATTGCCCTTGACGGCACGAATAAACAGCTCGGTATGGCGGATCGTCCGTGTCACATCCTGGAAACCGGCGCTTTCCAATGCTTTCCGAACGTCGCCGAACTCAAATCGCCGGTTAATGAGCGGCGCATAGTGATCGTGCACGTTGTGGATCGCTCGTTCATCCCCCTGAGCCTTATCGAACAGGAATCGATGTTTGTCTTCCGGCGGCATCAGATAAAAACGGACTCTTTCTTTGAAAAGTTCAATGTCGTCAGACAACGGCAGACTCTCTCGGCCATAGAGGTAGAGATAGAGGATGCCTCCTTCCTTGACGCGACCACACACCTCTCGGAAGGAGGTCGTAAAGCTCCGACAATGGTGAAGCACTCCCCAACACAGAACCAGATCGAATTGCTTTGGAGGAACGTGACGGGACAGCTCTTCAAGAGGCGAGACATACACGTGATGAGAAGCAGAAATCTCTTCTAGCGCCTTTCTTGTGGCGTCAACGGCTGTTGGATCAGCATCGACCGCCGTCACATGAGCTCCCAGCTGAGCCAGGCCGTAGGACCACCGGCCGTTCCCACAGCCGGCATCCAGCACTTCCTTCCCCCGGAACCACTCCGGCTTGATTTGAAGCTCTTCGTCCGAGAGAATTTTCGCCACGTGTGTCTTGAACCACGGATCGGTCAAGAGGTAGCGCCCCTCGGTCAGCTTGGCCCATTGGTATCCAAACGCCTCTCGGGTCTGCAAAGCCGGCATTGCCCAGGCATCGTTCAAATCGTGCGTCAATTGGTGCAGCAGGCGGTAGAGCGTATCGACGTCCTCGTGTCTACGCCATCTCAGCCACCTCAGCCTTACAAGCCGTCTCAGACCGTGCTTCAGTTTGTGCAGCCACCAATACCGTCGCATCTCATCCTTTTATGACAACAGCAACTCTTGGTAGACAGCGATCTGTCGATCAGCAACAAGTTCCCAACCATGATGTTTCACAATCCATTCCCGTGACGCCTGCCCGACTGAAACACGGTGGGAGCGACTGCCAATCAGTTCCATCAACCGGGCAAAGATCTGATCCTCCGTCCTGGCAGACACGACCGGCGGCATATCGCTGTAGCACCACTCGTGAACATTCCGATCAAAATGCAAGACGACCGGCTTAGCGCAGGCCATGGCCTCAGGGGTCACCGTTCCAAACGTCCCGATGGTAAATTGATCCAAGACGACATCCGCGGCGTTATAGTACTGAATCAGTTTCATCTTGTTCAGCGGAGCTGTCCACATAACATGCGATTGGATCCCCAGCGCATCGATCAAGGCCTTGGATGCTACGATTTCCTGCCCCCACTCGCTCATAATGAGCAGGATTTTCGAAGGAGATGTCTTAATACAACGGGCGACAGCCTTCAGGAGCAGATCGTTTCCCTTAAGTGCCCAGTTGTGCCGTGACGGCGCAAAGAGAATCACATCAGCTTGATATCGTCCTGTCAATTCATCTCGTAACGGCGTATCAAACGGACGATACTTCGTTTCATCGACAGGATGTGGAATGAAGAGGAAATTGTTCAACCCAAGCCGCCGGGCCGCCATGATCACGTCGGGGTTCGTAATGATGACCTTGCCGGCCCGCCG
Organism: Nitrospiraceae bacterium; assembly: GCA_046717045.1. Classification (GTDB taxonomy): domain Bacteria; phylum Nitrospirota; class Nitrospiria; order Nitrospirales; family Nitrospiraceae; genus JBKJWE01. Next base: position 7,794 of record JBKJWE010000036.1, read on the forward strand.
GTAGGCTAAACTCAGCAGTCTCCCACGGGCGGTGGGTTCAAAAGGAATCTCCCGCATCGTGCCGTGTTCAAATGCGACATACGGACGACCGTTCCCAAACATCCATACATCAATGGGATCCGTCGCATAAGCCTGTATGAGGTCATAGCCCGCGAACCATTGTTCAAATCGTTTTCGATAATATGAAGAGCCCCAAATGTCCAGCAAGCGAGGTAATGACGTGCGCCCCGTTTCTTGACTCTCAAGGTACTTCCTCCAGACCCAGACCCACATAGGCGGCAAATGAAAGAACACACGCTCCAATCGAAACTGCCCTTTAAATTTCTGTTTGCGATAGATCCCTCGCTCGTTCACAGTCTCCTGCATGAACCAGGACGGGCGCCGGAACCCTTCAAGATCTATTGAGCCCCAATCAGGCTCATACTCATCAACATGTCCTTCAAACGTCGCATCTTCCCACTCAGGTTGGGCCATGACGTGACGGTAATCATGGCATAACACATCCGCCTCAACGCCTTTCCGGCGGAGGAACTTGGCGTTGCTGTAGGCATTATTGGCAATATTTCCTACGTGCAGGACCTTCATGTTCGAACCCCGCGCATATTGATAGAACCACCGCACTCTCCTTGTCGTAAGATATCGTTCTTGTTGGTGAACCGAACGGGCTTGGTGAGCTTGAGGTGACTCAGCTTGTGCTCTTCAAACCATGAAGCGACTTCAGCCCGTGTGTGCAGAAAGTTATACATAGGGGTATAGGCGTCATAGAGCCCGTATTGGATGGTTGAGACTTCCAGAGAGTCGCCCTTCTGAGGATACGGGGCGCAAATGATAAAGTGACTGAGGAAGGAATATAGGAAACGATTCTTAAGGATGAGATACCGGCACAGGTCGTAGCGCCGAGGTTCTGAAAAACGATGCAAGAATCGTCTGATCAGGTCTGTCCACACGAATTTCCATGGATTATGTTTTTCGTATACCATCAAGTAGAACGTTCCGCCTCGCTTTACCATAGGAACGACCCGGTCAAACGCTGCTTTCGTGTTGGGGGTGTGGTGCATCACGCCCCAGCTCACGACCATATCGAAACTCTCGGGACGGAATGGCAGTTGAAAAAGACTGGCTTGCAGCACGACGACATTATCCATGTTCGCCGTCGCCGCATGAGCCGCGGCCACTCCGGAGTCGGTCAGATCGATGGCGACGACCGTGGCCCCCAACAACGCCATCGCATAGGTCCAACGGCCTGAGCCGCAACCGGCGTCCAGCACCAGTTTTCCTCTAAAAAAATCTCTGGGCAACTTCACATCATCAAGCCACCAGTCGATCAAGGCCGGGGTAAAGTGAAGGTATCGGGAATCCCGATAGTGTTCATACGCGACGTTGAACCCGCGCTTTACTTGCTGCTCATCCTGCGACAAGGACGGCAGGAACCGCGCAACCTCATCTTTGATTGGAAACTGCCCCTGGCAGCTTCGGCACCTATACTGTTCCGCCTCCTCCAGCAATGCCCCGGAACATGTGGGGCACACAAGGATCTGAGCAAGGAGCGCCCTTTTCTGCCTGGCATGTGCATGATCCATCGCTTAGTAGACCACCCTTCCCAGTTTGGACCGAACGCGCTGGTACAATTCGTAGCACCGCCCGAGTGCAATGAGGGGGAGAAGAGCCACCATAAACCAAGGCGAAACGTGTGGATCTGGATTCGCCTTGAGTTGCTCAAGCACGCGAAAGTAATTTTTCAGCAGATTGCGGTGGCCGCCCTCTTTCCCGCACACAAAGTGAAACACCGACCCCTCGTTTCGGCTCAGTAATCGATCAAGAGCAAGCACCGTCCATGCCATTACGGGGTTGCGGAGTTTGGTAAACAAACACGAAAAGGCGAATCGGGAACGGAAATGCACAATCGGCAACTGGCTGGTAAACAGGTTCACGGCTTCTTCGCGAGTAAAAGCTCGGTGATACTCATGAATCGGCGGCTCACTCACCGACTTGAATTGCTCGATGCGATAAAGATAGTGCATGAGCCCCATGCTTAATCCACTGACTTCACTGAACGCCGATCGACTCATGAAGTGATCTTGGCTGGGCTCCTGGGCGATGAGCATTCCTTGCGGCGTCAAGACTCTTTTGCATTCTTTCAGAACAAGCTCGGGGGCCGGCATGTGGTGCAAAACCGAAGAACAGATGATGGTCGGAACGGCTTCATCCTTGAATGGCAGGTGCTCTCCATCACATACAATCACCCGCAAGGCCGGTATTTTTCTCTTGGCCTCTTGCATCATCGCGAGTGAAATATCGACCGTCACCACCTGCGGATACCCCAGCTCGACTAGTTGCTTTGCAACCGGTCCGGTGCCTCCCCCGACGTCCAGCACAATCTGGTATCTGACGGCGTACCGACGGACAAGCTTCAGGAACTCTTTTAGGTGCGCTTTAGAGATTGGGGAGCTGTAGTAATGGAAGTCGTAGCTCCCTGCCATGGTCTGTTCATACGCGATTTCCGCTTCTTTCCACGGCTCCATGGTCAACCTACTCGTACTCGCACCGAGACGGCCTCGCGTCAGAGCAAGGGCTCATGAGACCACCGGACAGGGTGGTCACAGACGGTCTGGAGCGGACGAACTGGACGTTTGACTGTCAATTCACACACACATTCGTGGTAGTCGTATGGATCGAGCCGATAGATAGACTCCGGTCCTTCCTTCTTCGGAAAGATCCCGACCGATATCCAGTATGCGCCATCTCCCAGAAGAAGAGGATCAAATATGACATCGACGGACCCGGTTTTCTGAAAATCCCCCAACTCCACATCTGCTTCGCCGGAAAAACAGCTCGTCACAAGCAATCCGTCCGCCCTGGTCACAAGGACATATACCGAGGCATTTTTATGCGTGCCGGTCGCCTCATAGTTTAGGCAAACGACCATTTTCTCTCCCGTAAAATAGGTCGACTGCGACTGCCTCTTGCCATCCAGCAGTGTTGTTGATTGGATACGAATCTCTCCGGATCCCCAGCGAAGACTGCCTTGGCTCCGCGGGTTGCCTTTCTGCTTGGCCTTATCACGTTCCCGCACATAGTGATCGTACGCTCGACAGACCGCCTGGGCCTCACCGTGCTGCATGAGCCTTCCCTGCTCGATCCAAAGAATCTGCTTACACAGACGGCTCAGAAGAAACGAATTATGAGAGACCAGCAACGCCGTTCCACCGTTACTGAGAAAGCGTTGGAGAAACTGGATACACTTGTTCACAAATGAGGCGTCACCGACAGCCAGAACCTCATCGATTAAGAGGATGTCAGGCTCCAGCGCCGTCGCGATTGCAAAGGCCAGCCTGGCCTGCATCCCCGTCGAGTATGTCCGCAACGGCTGATCGATCACGTGATCCAGCTCGGCAAAGTCGACGATCGCACCAAACTTCTGCTCGACCGCGCACCGACTCAATCCCAGAAGCATCCCATTGATCCGTATGTTCTCCGCGCCGGAATAATCCGGATGAAACCCTGTGCCTAGCTCAAGCAAGGCCGCGACTCGCCCATTCACTTCGAACATTCCGCCGGTTGGTCGGGACAGCCCTGCCAGCAGCTTCAACAACGTGCTCTTCCCGGCTCCATTGCTCCCCATGACCCCAACGCTTTCACCTTTGGCGATTTCGAATGAGATGTCATCAAGGGCGGTTCGCGTCGAGTGGAACTGTTTTCTATTCAGGCAGAGAAGTTCCTTGATAATATCCGTGCGCCGTGGGTAGCATCGGTAAATCTTCGTGAGATGTTTGGCTTGAATGGCCAGCATGTCGCGTTTCGTTAAATATAGTCGGTTATAAAGAGGCGCATTCTACCGAACACCCACCACCCACCAAAAAATGCTGCTCCGGATACAGCCCCGACGATGAGCCATACCTCAACTGGAGGTGTTTGATCCCTCAGGAGGATCATCCGATAGCCTTCCAGAAAATAAGACATCGGATTGTACGAGAACAGGACGGCAAGCGCGTGAGGCACCATCGCCGAAGTATAGACGACTGGGCTCAGAAACATGCTTATAGTCAGAACAAAGGGAAGGAGCTGATTTGTATCTCGGACGGCCACATTGAACGCTGAGAGCGCCCACGCAAGACCAATCGTAAACAACAATTGAGCCGCCAGCAGGAACGGCAAGAGAAGAATCGTCCATCCGGTATGGTGCAATGACATCAACGTCGCCACGAACACGAGGAGACTGATTAGCCCCGTGATCGTTGCACTCACGACCTTGCTGACAGGAAGGATCTCGATAGGAAAGAGAATTTTCGTGACCAAACCCACGTTCGACGAGATAGCGCCCGTAGCAGCCGCCACAGCCTCGGCAAACATCTGCCAGGGGAGTAAGCCGCTCAGCAGCACCAACAAGTACTCCCCCGATGTTTGATTAGGGCCGCCTCGAGACTGAAACACGAACCCGAATAATACCGTGTACAGCAGGATCAGCATCAAAGGTTTCACAATGATCCAGCAGAGACCTATGAGAGAACCCCCGTAGGTCCGCTTGAGTTCATCACTGGTCAAGACCCAGATCAACTCAAACCGACGCGAGAGCCCGGCAAGACCTACCGACCAGGGTTTGACTCCTATGCGAGCGTCACCAGCCGTTAACATTCTTGATATCCGTGTGGGTTACAAATGCGACACAGCAGAAGCACAATGGAAAGGGGGCGATTACCGCCGAAGCGGGCCTGAATATGTTGTGAGGCCCTCGCCATCCATGAAGAGACGATTCCAGAACTCAAAGCTCAGCAAGCTCCAGATGAGGAGGCGGTGGTTCACCGTTCCACTCAAGTGCTCATCCAACACAAGTTGAATAAATGCCTCCTGAAAGTACCCTCGAGTTCGTGTCCGGCGATCCAACAAAATACTTTTGATGTAGCCCATTAAGGGGCCTTGGTACCAAGACTGATCCGGAGCGCTGAACCCCTGCTTGCGTTTCAGAAGAATCGCATCTGGGAGAATCCCCTCCATCGATCGCCGGAACAAATACTTACCAGACAGATTTTCGTCTCTTTGTGGGTTCTTCTCCCATTGGGGATTGATCAGAT
>JBKJWE010000037.1:0-6158 GCA_046717045.1 Nitrospiraceae bacterium
CTTCTACGTCCTGCCCGCTGATGAAGAATCCCGCCGAAGACCTATCACGGGACAAGCAGCGTACTGAATCATCAGGAAAAGCAGGAGATTTGTGATAGCCCACCTCATTTTGGGTCATGCTGAGTCATGGTGTTTTGGCACCATCTTGGCCCCAAAGAGAACCATTTTGACATAATTGCAGGCATTGCTAAGGAGTTGGGCCCTCTTCCTTTGGTCCGGAGGGACCCCAGAGATCGCCTAACCCTAGCGATTCCCATAAGTCTTTTTCAGACTGAGGAGGAGCGCCCTCAAGAAAGCTGGCGAGGATTTTCGATTTGTAGGCTGTTGCATGCGGCCTGCATTTCTTTACCACATCTGCATATTCCCGTTTCGTGACACGCAAGCGTTGAAGGAGAACGCCCTGTGCCAGTAATAGAGCGTGATGAACCGAAAGCACATGGGCCAGCTTCTCAATAAGCTTTCGATTTGTCATGGAGGCTTCTCCTTGGTGTTCTACCTCGTTGGAAGAGTGACGGTCACCGAGAGGGTGTCCTCTAAACGCATGGGCAGGACTGAAACAAGTCATCCAAACATCGGTGGAGCAGGTTCGATTTCAAAGTCATGGCCGTATTTCTCTTCTGCTTTTATCCTACTCAACGTAGGCGTGGTTTTCGGTCAGACGTGGGCCAGTAACAACCACGACTACGCAGCCTGACTACAGCAGCAACGAGGATTGAAACGGACGCTGGACAACGAACGTGTCTTGAACGACACGCAAAGGCAGCACGAACGCTATCACGCGCCGAGGCTGCAACCGTGGGCTGATCCAACGCCACGATTCAACCCTTATCCGTATAACTTCTCGACTCCTGAGAATCGTAACCAAATCTGCACTGACGGTTTCGGCGGAACGTTCTGCCAGTAAGCCAGCTCATTGAGTGGGCCAGGGACACACTCTCTGCCTCATTTGTCTTCTCTGTTCTCTCTTCCTTTACCAGTCTCACTCTCCCTCAATTGTCAAGCGATCTCTGAGGGCTCCCGACAGCAGTATGTTGTTAATTATGGAAGTGCTGCACGATTCTTCAAAGGAGAAACGATTAGTTCCGCACGCCGCTCCAAACTTTTGCCGGGTCGATGGCCTTGTCAGGATTGAGTGTCTTCGCCTTTTCCAGCAGGACATCCGTCGCCTCCGGATAGGCTGGATCAGCGATGCAACAATCATCCACCGGACAAACAGCCGCGCATTGAGGTTCGTCAAAATGTCCGACGCACTCGGTACACCGCTCATGGGTAATCACGTAAATGGCGTCTCTGACTCCCTGGCCGTCGCCCACATGATGTCCCTTCGTCTCCGCGTCGCCGCGAGTTTCGAAGATAGCTTCATTCGGACATTCTGGCAGGCAGGCTCCGCAGTTGATACATTCATCAGTAATCAGTAGTGCCATGGCCCTAGTCTCCTTCTCACCCCAAAAATAGAGGAATATTCAGGTTATTTAATAAGAATGCCAGGAAAAGAACAGACGGAGCGATCCAGCGATTCTACGGCATTCTTAGGCGCAGAGAGCTTATTCTAGCCTGTTGAGGATTAAGGTACAAGACAAGAATGTACGTAGGGGGAGAGACCGATCCAACTCGATTGGGCATGATTGGTCTGCCACAGTTGAGCCACACTCAAGGGTGATTGTTCACAGACTGGTCTCGTACCCGCATGCTACTAGTTACGGCTTGCCATCATTCCCGGAGTTGAGCAGTTCGTCGGAGAGCCGATTCAACATTTCCTCCACCGCTTGCATCTCATGTTCAGAGAGTTCATCCGTTTGTAACAGGGCGGGCGACCCGCAGAAAAGACCCCTGGCCTTTGGCGGCAGGCCGTCCGTCAGACGGAGTCCTCCTGCACTAGCCATAGTCCACACCGGTGTGGTTTTTGGTTTTAGGCCTAGCGAGTCGATTTCCGCAATTCGTACAGATGGACTGCTACCCGCACCTTCTCCAGGACCGCCTCATTGGTGGCGGGCTTTCGGATCCAATCTCCGACGCCTTTATGCCCGACGGCGTCTAAGAACTGAGTCGGAGTAGCTCCGCTTAAGACTAGAATCGGAATCATCGGATGGTGGGTGTGGAAATGCGAGATGACTGCATCTCCGTCCATGCCAGGCATCTCGAGATCGCAGAGTATCGCGCCCACGGTCGACGCATGATCATCCTGTCTCATCAAATTGATGGCTTCTTGTCCGCTCTCGGCCAGGAGCAGCCGAAACCCAGCTTTCGTGAGCAATAGCCGTAAAGCATTTCTGATCTCTGCATCATCCCATCACGGTTTGGTACTCGCGAAGGATTGTCATGACCTCTTCAGGGGCTATCGTTTCAACAAACGCGGTGAATCCTCGAAGATCAATGAACAGCACGGTAATTTCTCTGCGATGTCCTTTAAGAAAGTCTTCGTGCTCGCCCGACATGATCATGTCCGCCAGGTTCGGCGGCAAGAATCTGGCTATTTTTTCTTTCTGCAATTTCATGAGCTCCCGTTCTTGGGCGCGGGCTCGAATCAAGTTCCCGACACGTGCCAAAAGTTCCGGCTCGTCGAATGGCTTGGACAGATAATCGTCGGCCCCTGCTTCCAGGCTCTCTACGCGGGCTTCCGTCCCGGCGCGGGCCGTGAGGAAAATCACGGGCGTCGAACGGAGCACCTTATCGGCCCGAACGGCTTGCAAGAGGTCATGTCCACTCATCTTGGGCATCATAACGTCGGTGAGGATTAATTCCGGACGCATGCGTTGAGCTTGCTCCAGGGCTTCAGCGCCGTCTTTGGCTGACACAATACGATATTGCCTGTGCAATATCCTTTCAACGTAGCTCCGCATGTCGGCATTGTCATCGACCACCAATACCAACGGAGCATTCATTGGCGAACCAGGGGGAATGAATGGCGCATTATTCTCCTGTTGGTCTTCAGATGGTATTGGAAGAAAGCTCAGGTCATCTTCCTCGTCTTGAACTCCAATCATAGGGTCGGCAGTCACGCTCCCGCGAGGCAATGTGATGGTGAAGATTGAACCCCTGCCTAGATCGCTTTCTGCTGCAATCGTCCCTCCATGCATCGTGATGATTTCCTTAACCAAGGCTAATCCGATCCCGCTACCCTCATACCGCCTCGTGGCGCTGCTTTCGACTTGCGTGAATCTATTGAAGATGCGTTCTAATTGATCGACTGGAATTCCGATGCCGTTGTCTTCAACTTCCAGTTCTATGGAACCCTCCTTGACGGCGAGCCGAATCCAGACTTGGCCCCCATGAGGATCGCTGAACTTGAAGGCGTTGGAAAGCAGATTGTACAGGACCTTCTTCAGTTGGCGTGGATCGGCCTCTACGGCCACTGGATGCGTCAGACCTTTCAAGTGGATGCGGCGAGTCGGACTGGAATCGAAGTTGGTGACCACAGCGCGGACGACCGCCGCGAGGTCGATGCCCCGTTTGTTCGGAGTCGCGCGGCCGCTGTCAAACTTAGCCAGATCCAATAATTCATTGATGAGAAACAAGAGCCTGGATGCATTCCGTAAGCCGGCTTGAATGACGTCTTGAGCGTCTGCGCTCAGCGCAGATTTCAAGAGGGTCTTGAATGCACCTATACTGAGGGTGAGTGGGGTGCGAATTTCATGGCTGATATTGGCGAAGAACTCACTTTTCAAGTGATCCAGTTCGAGAAGTTTCTGGTTAGAGACCTCCAGCTCCTGTCGAGCACGACGTTCGAAGACTCGCGCTTGGAACTCGGCCCGTTGTAATCGTTCATAAAACGAAACGGAGAACAGCACGGCCACGCAGGTCCACACGATAAAAAATGAGTTTTCGATGGCCGTATTAATGTCGACCGTCGTCGTATGGCTGAGAAAATTTGCCCCATAATACGCGAGAAGTACCGCGGCTTGAGCAATCAGATGGATCGGCCACGAGACCGGCACGATGACGGCTGCGGCCAAGAAAACAAGATTCAACCCATTGTAATACTGAGCGGAGAATCCGCCTAGCACCACAGTCATCTGGACGACGCACAGATTGCCGATCAGGATCCACAGGACTAAAAACAGGTTTGGTGATACTGCAGTGGGTTTGTATCGCACGAGGAGGAAGGAACAGACGAGGCCAAGCTCCAATATCGCGCGAATATTGAGAAGCGCATCGAGATGCTCCTGATGTAGAAGGACGTCCGCCACAATGAAAACAGGGTTGGCAATAAGTCCGAGAATATACAGGAGAGTCAGTCGTTCCCACGCAAAGCGGCGGCGCCAATCCGTGTAGGTGTCCGATTCAACGGGCGGCGAGCCATTTTCCTTGGGCGTTGTTACTGCGGAGAGAAGGCTGCGTACCTTGGATACCATTGTTTCCAGCTTCTGCACCACGTTAGAACCTATAGCTGATAGTGTTGTAAATGTAATATGCGCTGATCGATTCGGTCGCGTTAGGACCGAAGGGCAGCGAGGCGTTGGTAGATGTCACGCTGTTCTTCAGGCCATACACGCCACCCAAGTCGAAACTCCACTTCTCGGTAAAACGAAACCCGAATCCGCCCGTAAAGTGGTGCTCAAGTATCAATGGCGCCAACGGACTCAACGTCGCGTTCGGAACTGGATTATTGCCGTAGTTGTAGCCTGCTCTCAGAACCAGGCGGTCTCTATCTTTCCAGGACTGCTCTTGCATGAGGGCGTATGACAGTCCAAGGGCTATCACGACCTGATCCTTCCAATTGAACGGAATGTTCAGGTTGACCTCAGAGGGGGCCAGAGGGTTGTTCGGATTAGTCGCGGTAATCTCTACGGTATTAATCGAGGCCCAGTTGATCCAACTCGTCGTCAGCGCAACAGTGAACTGCTCCATCGGTTTCGCCGCCATGGACACATCAACCTGCTGAGGCCATTTGAGGCCAGCCACTCGTGCATCATAGTTCACACTTCCTAAGCCAAAGGCGGAGAAATTCAGGGCAGCCTGACCATTGGTGTAATTAAATCTCACAGGCGAGGTATAGGTGGCCCCGACTGTCAGCCAGGGAAGGAACTTGTACATGGCTCCAACCTTGACCCCAAAGACCACATCGGAGGGACATGTATCGCCCAGGCCACCAAGCCCCCCGTTGCGGGCGCAGCGGTCTCGGATGCCGAACCCTGCGAACCCATTAGGGAGTCCAGGCGAAGGCAGAACAGACGTTCCCGGAAACAGGCGGAGAGAGACATCAGAATATCCAACGCTAGGGGCAATCCCAATGGACAGTTTTTCGGTGGCTTCATAGCTCAGTGCAACCGCAAACTTGAGATACCGAAAGAATGAGGAGGTGTCATCACGCGTTCCAAACGCCGTTGCGAGGTTACGATACTCTGTCCCGAATCCTCCTTGTGTGAAAATTCCAGCTCCAACTGTCAAGCCCGGCAGGGAGGCCAGCTGAGTCGCAAACCCAAGGTTCCCCAAGGCGTACACATTATTCTGGCCAGCAGCATTATTGTTCCCAAAGACATCTGAATGGTGCAGAAACCCCTGCACTGGTCCGGCTGTAATATCGAGCCGGGTCCCTTGGATTAATGACAAGGCGGCCGGATTCGTATTGATGGCGGATGTGTCGGCTATCGCGACATGACCAGATCCTGCCAACGCAGTGGATTCAGCGGAATAGCCGATGAGTTGAGGACCATTGATGGCGTGGGCGAGACTTGTGTCCAAAAAGGCCAGCACAAAAAGGCATATAGCAGTACCCAACTTCATGGCTAGACATCGCATTACACATATGATTTCCGCTTGCACTGCACGGCGGAGCGCCCTTAGGCGAGCAAATGCTGTTAGGACAAGTTCGCTCATGAGAACCTCCCCCAGATGTTCAAGAATAGATTTTCGTGAGTCCGTACCTCGCTGCTTCCGCTTCACCCGCGCTATTAGACTTCGCTCGATTATGTAATGAAATCTGACTGTAGTAGGGGCAGTCCGGGGTTGACCCAAAACCCGAACAGGAGGTCAGCGGCAGCTTGAGGAACGGTCCAGCATTGTACGGGACGGAGCATTGCACGGGGAAACGACGGTAGGGCCGAATCGTGAAGGGCACGGGACGCCTCGCAGGGAGGCGTATTCTAGGAGGGTACAAGGGAACAGGCAATAGGGCCGAATGGGGCAATGGTTGTATTGCAGGGAAGACGTTAGAGGGA
>JBKJWE010000038.1:0-4313 GCA_046717045.1 Nitrospiraceae bacterium
GTGCTGACGCCGCTGCTGAGGTAAAAGAAACGGAGAGCCAGGTTCTTTCCGGGAACCGGGTTCTTCTTGGCACGGTAGAGGAAATCAGAAGCGATCAGGCAAAAATTACTATGAGTGATGGACAGCCCCGGTATCTCCCCATGAATGTGCGAAAGGACAAGGGATTGCCGGATCTCAAAAAAGGAGATCTAGTCGAGATCACTGTCAACGATCAGAACCTGCTGGTCGATGCACATATTGCCGGCGAGTCCAGCCATCATCGTGTCGTGCGAGGGCAACTTGCCGGCCCCATGGAAACCGGGCACGATAAGGCGGTGATTCGCACGACGGATGGGAAAGAAGAGTCCCACCTCATACGACCTGTCGCGAAAAGCAAGGTCGCCTCAATTCCCGTCGGGGCGGATGTCACCTTCCTTATCGACGAGTTGGATAAGATTGTCGATGTAACGATGGGGACCACCGAATCAGTTCATCGGGCGGCGGAATTGGGGCAACAGAAATCTCCTCTGAAGGGCAACCTCAACCGAATTGTCGGGGTGATCCTAAAGCCCCTGAATGACAATGCAATCAGCATCCAAACCGACGACGGCAAAGAGCACTCGTACCAGGTGCGCTCTCTCATCCAGCCAAGGCTGGCGAAGTTAGCCAAAGGCGATGCCGCCGTGCTCTTGGTGGATGAAGAAAACAAAGTGACGGATGTCGCGTTTGTGCCTGGCAAAACAAAATAAAGTTCCAAGCTCTTGGGTATTTATGGGGTATTCGGCGAAAGAATAAACCCGAGGCTTCTAACAATTCCGTCTCCTTAGAGCTGACCGATGGGCAATCGCGCCATCTCTCCGAATACCCCAAATCCACGTCGAGAAGGTTGGGTAGAGCTTCGACAAAGCGGCCGGGAGGGTCGAGACTCACGGGATACTGAAAAAGTCCGCTAGCCGCGTTCTCGCATCGTTCCGACCCTCCACGTACCGAAAAAGATTGTGCCTTTTGTCTGAGACCAGAATGAGGCGACAGCGCGAGGAAATGAAGAGCGATGAGCAGTGTCTCCATACCATAGCGGCGGACGATTGCGGCTCAAATCCTCTTAATGATGTGAGATACTCCTACGTGGCCGCTTGATGAGTTGGCGTTGAGCATGCCATGTTTATGTTGGAACAGTTCTTTCCAAAGTCGATCGTTTGAGTTGAAATGGGGCAGGTGCAGGTGACGGCGTTAGGCGTGGGACACTATGCTGTCAGGCTGCAGAACAAGGGACAGCCTCAAGATAGGAGCTGACAGCTTCAGCGATGCGCGACCACGGCTGTTTCGTACCGTGGGTAGAGAGCGGTGCACATGCGATGCTAACAGTGCCTGGGTCTCGCGGTGCTGGAAAACGAGTCCGCATGAACGTGAGCCTGTCACGTCCGGTGATATCCGGTGGCTCGATTCATGTGGTCGGTGGCATCCACTCTTCGAGACGTGCGCGGTCTCCGAGGGCCGGATGGTCAAGGGGCTGGGGGTGCGCGTATTCCAGGAGGCAGGCCGCTTCCTGTGGGCGCTACTTCTCGGGACACTCGCCATGGCGCCATGCGCGGGCTTCGCACAGGGGCCCACTTCCATTGCCGCGCCTGCCTCGCCGGCAGCGCCGCAAGCCGCTATTATCGGCCCGCCCGCCCCGGAGGCGCTACAACCGATTCCGTTCTGGGAGACGAGGCCGGGCAGGAGCTATCTTATTCCGGCGCTTGAGATCCCTGTCTTCGTTTTTATGTTGAATCTGTATGATCGACATTTTACCGAGCCAAAGGATGATTACCGCACGACTGGCAATACGATTCGCACGCATGTGACTGAGTCGAAGTGGGTCCTCGATAACGACCAGTTCTCCATCAATCAGTTCATGCATCCCTATGGCGGGTCAGTGTACTATGGCTTGGCCAGATCTGCGGGCCTCAACTTTTGGGAGTCATTGCTCTATGGCGGGGCCGGCAGTTTTCTGTGGGAAATCAGCGGCGAGAAGACGTCGCCTTCCATCAACGACCAAATCACGACCACTTTTGGAGGGGCATTCCTCGGCGAACCGCTCTTCCGAATGGCCAATCTGCTGCTGGAGAGCGACGACGAAGGCCAGCCGGGTTTCTGGCGGGAACTGGCGGCCGCCGTCATCTCCCCACCCACAGGCTTCAATCGCCTGGCTTTCGGTAACCGATTCGACGGGGTCTACCCCAGTCACAATCCGGCGACCTTCATGCGCCTTCAAGTCGGCGGAACGTTGATCGCCAGCAGCCAGAACGTCTCATCCTCCGTCAAACAGAGCGGAGCCATCGGTGATTTTACCTTCACCTACGGGCTTCCGGGAAAGCCGGGCTATACCTACTCACGACCGTTTGACTACTTTGACTTCCACTTGACTGGTGTCACAACCAACACGATCGAGAGCATTGAGACGCGCGGGCTTCTGATCGGTGCCACCTATGGATACGGCGATTCCACGCGCGGTATCTGGGGTCTCTATGGGAGCTATGACTATATCGCCCCACAAATCTTTCGCGTGTCAACGACCGCGCTCTCACTCGGGACCACATGGCAAACGTGGTTCTCGCAGGACGTGGCGCTTCAGGGGACAGCCCTCGGTGGCGCCGGGTATGGCGCAGCCGGCAGTATCCAGCGGACGGGCGAGCGGGATTATCACTATGGCGCCGTTCCGCAGGCCCTTCTCTCGCTCCGTCTCATTCTCGGCGAGAGGGCCATGTTCGACGTGACAGGACGCGATTACTATGTCACCGGTCTGCTCTCCTCGGAGCCTCAAGGAAGGGAAAACATCATGAGAGCGGATGGATCGTTCACGTTACGAATCTACGACCGCCATGGCATCGCCGTCCGGTACGCCCTGTCCCATCGGGATGCGAGCTACCCTCAGATTCAGTATAGGGATCAGACGGTCACCAGCGTGAGCCTTATGTACGTCTTACTGGGAAAAAGCGGATTCGGCGCCGTCGAATGGCGCTAGAACCGCCGAAGTTTTTCGAACCGGAAAACGCACTCAAGCCCTAGTAAGCGGGGGAAACGCTCTTTCGGTACAGCAGAGTTTCGACGGCCTGTACCTCTGGGAAAAAAGGAGAATTCGCACGTGACGGTAAGCAGCAAGATCAATCTCGGGAGCTTGCTTCATTTGAGAGCGAGCGTATTCAAAGACGACTTGGCAGAACAGTATGCCGGCGATGAGCCACCGCTGCGTTCGGAACTCTTCAGCGCGGATCAGATGGAGCAGCATGGCAAGTTGCTGGCTGGTCAACACCGGCTGAGCCTGGGACGCGCTCCCGACCAGATGCTGCCCAGGCTGGCCCAGAATGAAGACGTCTTGATCGGAGTCCGTGACCTGTTGGCCGAGGCGGTGAAGGCGAACCGCCGGATTACGCCGGCAGGGGAATGGCTCCTCGATAACTTCTATCTCATCGAAGAGCAGATACGCACGGCCAAGCGACATTTGCCCAAGGGGTATAGCCGAGAACTGCCTCGCCTCCTGAATGGTTCATCGGACGGGCTTCCGCGCGTCTATGACATCGCGCTCGAGACGATCTCGCACGGCGATGGACGAGTGGACCCGGGAAGTCTCGGCAGTTTCGTTGCCGCCTACCAGACGGTCACGAGCCTCACATTAGGCGAATTATGGGCCATCCCTATTATGCTCCGCCTGGCGCTGATCGAGAATCTCCGGCGCGCGGCAACACGGATCGCCGCCCACCGGATCGACCGCAATCGCGCCGACTACTGGGCAGATCAGATGATGGACACCGCCGAGAAGGATCCGAAGAGTCTGATCCTGGTCATTGCGGACATGGCGCGGTCGAGTCCACCGATGGCGAGCGCGTTTGTAGCTGAATTTGTGCGACGGTTACAGGGACAGAGCCCTGCGTTGGCCTTGCCGCTCACCTGGATCGAGCAGCGACTCTCCGAGTCCGGCCTCACGATTGAACAGTCGGTCCAGTCGGAAAACCAACAGCAGGCCATAGACCAGGTCTCTATCAGCAACAGCATCGGCAGTCTCCGATTTCTGGGGGCCATGAACTGGCGCGAATTTGTCGAGACGATGAGCGTGGTCGAGCAGACGCTGCGTAAGGATCCCGGCGGCGCCTATGGCAACATGGATTTTGCCACTCGCGATCGCTACCGTCACGTGGTGGAGAAGATGGCAAGGAACAGTCGGCTCTCGGAACGCGACGTGGCGCGCCACGCGATCAATCTGGCACAGCGGGGTGCGGACAGGAAAAACGACGATGATCGAGAGGCCCATGTCGGGTACTACCTGATCGACAAAGGAATACCCCAGCTCGAACGCA
>JBKJWE010000039.1:0-2889 GCA_046717045.1 Nitrospiraceae bacterium
ATCGCACAAGGAGGGCGTATTTTGGCCATTATGTAGAGTTCCACAGCACGGCCAGGAGCGGCCATTCGCAGTTCACCTTTGGTAAGGCATAGTATGTCGGACTGTCATTCATCTTCGAGATGCTCCAATGATCAATCGGCGAAGATTCGTCGGCGGTGCTGCGGGTGGTCTTCTTACCGCGCCGCTTGCTGCGCGTGCTCTGCAAGTGGGGAAGGTCTATCGCATCGGCATTCTTGAAACAATTCCCGTCGCGCAGAACGCTGCCAATCTCGACGGCCTGCGCAAGGGGCTGCGCGAGCTCGGCTACGTCGAAGGGCGAAACTTGATCCTTGAATATCGATCAGCAGATGGTCACGCCGAACGGTTCCCGGACCTGGTGTCCGAGTTGGTGCGCCTCAACGTCGATCTGGTCGTGACCCGAGGAACTCCGGCCGCGATGGCGGCCAAAAGCGCTACCGGAACAATTCCAGTGATTATGGCGACGATGGGCGACCCGAGTGCCATTGTTGCGGGCTTCGCGCGCCCGGGGGGCAATATTACGGGGGTGACAACCTTCAGCACCGAGTTGACAGCGAAACGGATTGCGCTCCTCAAGGAGTTGGTTCCAAGTCTCTCGCGAGTTGCGTTGCTTCACAACATGGGCAATCCGGCTGTACCTCCCGAATGGGAAGAGACAAAGACGGCGGCCCGCTCCCTGGGTCTCCATGCTTCGCTTTTTGACGTGCGGAGCCATGACGACATAGTCCGCGCATTCGAACAGGCAGTCCGAGAGCGTGTCGACGCGCTTGTCATCGGGGCCGACGGTCTCACGCAAATGCATCAACAAACGATCGTTGACTTGGTGGCCCGCAACAAGCTGCCAGCCGCCTACCCGGCTCGCGAGTTCGTTGAGGCTGGGGGATTGATGGCCTATGCGGTGAACTATCCCGACCTTTATTTCCGCATGGCCAGCTTCGTCGACAAGATCTTCAAAGGTGCGAAGCCCGGCGATCTTCCTGTGCAGCGGCCGACCAAGTTCGAACTCGTGATCAACCTCAAGGCCGCCAAGGTCCTCGGGCTCACCATTCCGCCATCGCTGATGGTGCAGGTGGATGAAGTCATTCAGTGATTGGTCGCTGAGTCTCTCCCGCGTCTGCGCGAACCCGACCTCCGCTCTGGGCCAACCTATGCCGGCTATCTACGCGTTTCCAGCGTGGTTAACAGACAGCTGCCTGGGTAAGGTCTAACCTTTTCTTCAAAGTCGGGAACCTGAATCTGCCGATTCCCACGACATTGCGACGGTTGCTTAGGACGATGAAAAAAAACTAGCCAAAAATATTTGAAATTTTAAACGCGAGACCCTGGCCGTTATTGCCGATCGACTTTTCCGATTGCGCGCAGGAGTTGCTGCGTTGGATACCCTTGAATTGCGGTGAGGCGTCGTATCTCATTGTCTTCATAGACGAAGGTATGGTGCTCGATTCGATAGTGTCCATTCCAACCGATGGCATAGCTGGTATCGGTTTCTTCAAGGTAGACGTCCAGTGGGTCCCCGTTTTCGGCCAGGCGGGTGGCCAGTTGATCGGCCGGATCCAGAATCCAGGCATCGCCGGTGGCGGTGGAAAACAGCAGCAGTGGTCCGATGCTGACGATGCGCGCCGCGTGCTCGGCCGCGCGATGCTGGATGGCGCGGACCTGTTGCGCAAGATTCAGGCGCTGCTGCAGCGCGCGCTGGCTGGCGAACCCGAGCCGATTCTTGGTTTGCCGCATAGGCATCGGTACTTGCGTGAAGGTCCTCGTTGCCAATAATGTACACCCAGCATGAACGCACTCGACGGGAGGCGCGATGGAACTGTTCACCCAACTGTTTGGCCACCTGCTGGTGTTTGTCTACCACTGCTTTGACCGGATGGTCATCCACGGCTACCTGAGCGGGCTGTCGCGGCCGGAGCAGGTCGTTTACTTCTTCCGCCAGGTAGTCGGGGTCGCAGTGCTGGACAAGGCGGTGTTGAGCCGGCGCACCGACGAGTATCAGCACTGGGTCGAGGCCTTCGCCCGCAATCACGACACGCCAATCGAGTGGGCCGAGAAAGGGGTGCGCAAAGAGGATTACGTGCTGCGCTGGCTGCGTTCGCTGGTGCGCGGGGATCAGTACGGCGTGTACTTTATCTTCAAGAGCATGGAGCAAGGTTCGAGCTTCCGCTGCACGGTGCCGAAGTATCCGACCAAGGACCCCAATCATCGCATTCTGTCTCCCCAGCGCAGCCGCTTCACCCACTACTACTTCTATATTCGCGACCAGACGCTGGGGCCCTTGGTCATGCGGGTGGGCTCGTTCTTTCCGTTCCAGGCGACTTACTACCTGAATGGCCACTCGTTCATCGAGCAGGAACTCAAGCGCGCCCAGGTCGACTTTCGCAAGCACGACAATGCCTTTCTGGCAGTGGCCGACCCGGCGGCCTTGCAAGCGGCCGCCGACCGGCTCACGCCGGCGGTGATCCGTGAGCGTCTCGACTACTGGACGCTGCTGCTGGGGCCGAAGTTCTCGCTGAAAGAGCAACAGCGGGTGAACCTGCGCCGGTTCTACGCCATCAGCCAGATCGAATACTGCCGCAACTTCATCTTCAAACGCCACTTTCCGATTCACAAGATCTTCGAGCGCAGTTGCGAGTTGGGGCTGTGGCGGCTCACTGCCGACAAGATCGCCGAGATCTTCGGCACTCGCTTGAGCAAGCGACTGCCTGGCAAGCTGGCCACGACGCTGGAACAGATCGAGCACGGCCACCACATCTTTCGGGCCTACTGGAAGAACGCGTTCATCAAGCAGTACGAGAAATTCGCGGTGTACTTGCGCAACGAGATTTGCTGAAACAACCTGGCCGACTCGGTCTGAAGAAGGAGCTCGAACAC
>JBKJWE010000040.1:0-3118 GCA_046717045.1 Nitrospiraceae bacterium
AGCCAGCTGCGGCCTACCAGATCCTGGCGCTCAACACGGAGAAGGCACACAACCTGCGTGAGAAATCGCTAGAAGTGATTCGCATGTACAAAGAGTTGGCGCAGCTCAACGACGCAACGGAAGAAGCCTACGCCTTGGAGTTCGAACAACCCGCCTTTATTACCCTCGGACTCTGTTATGAAGAGCGCCCTCGATTCAGCGGCGGCGCCTATCATCCGGTCCTCAAGCGGGTTGATGAGTTTGCGCAGAAGCCACTGCGTCTAGCCATGAGACTTCGGCAGCAGCGAGCGAAAACCGTACTGGCGCTGGATGATCAGATCGTCAAACAGGTTGAAGCGCTGAAGACGAAGGGACTCACGAGTCCCTATTTGAAAAGCTTTGTCGTCGCGCGCGTGAATCCCATCCGCTTCCGGCCGAAAGACGCCCCTCCCCTGTCGTTCGATGAGGCCCTTGATCGCATGTCCAAGGCTGCGGCCAAGTTCAATCCAGACAAGATCAAGCTGGACGATCTGGCCAAATCCGGTGGTGCCCCCGATGACGTTGACTAGCTGCCGCCCCGCCTTGTTTCTCCGCTCATGTGCCCATTAGAATATCGAGTCCCTCTTACCGAAGGAGGCTGCCATGGGCCTAGCTGATAACAAATGTATCCCATGCCGCGGCGGTGTGCCGCCGCTTGCTGCCGATCGTGCGCAGACGCTGCTCAAGGAACTGGGCCGTGGCTGGTCGTTGAACGGTGCGGGCCACCTGGAGCGGCTCTACACATTCAAAGACTTTGCCCAAGCCCTCGCCTATGTGAACAAGGTGGGTGCGGTCGCGGAAGCGGAAGGGCATCACCCCGATCTCTATCTGGCCTGGGGCAAGTGCAAGGTGGAAATCTGGACGCACAAGATCAACGGTCTCACCGAGAGCGACTTTTACATGGCGGCCAAGGCCGATCGGGAATTTGGGCCCTTTCAGGCTGCATCCTAAGCGCAAACAGCTTGGCATCATGAACCCACGAGGCAGCAGATGAGTGAACAAGCCCAGGTGGCGCTCGTCAACATGCCCTTCAGTTTTTCGAAGTATCCGTCGATTCAACTCGGCACACTTTCAGCCCTCCTCAAGTCTCAGGGCATCTCTGTCGATTGCCACCATTTGAATGTTCGCTTCGCGCACAAGATCGGCGTGCCGCTCTATGAAATGATCTGCGAGAAGCGCGCGCTGTTTGGCGAATGGCTCTTTTCGTATCTCCTGCTCAGGGACAATCCCAAGCGCGCCGAATATCCCAACGTATTCAAGCCCGTGTTCGAGCAGATTGCCCAGCAAAGCGGCCACCCGATCTCATTCTTCGAGGAGATGGCGACGAGAACAGCGCCGCAATTCCTCACATGGGCGCTCACGTCGATTGATTGGGGGCAGTACAAGCTTATCGGCTTCACCTCGACCTTCGATCAGAACGTCGCGAGCCTCACGATGGCCAAGTTGATCAAGGACCTGTATCCCCACGTCACCATCGTCTTCGGTGGGGCGAACTATGACGGCGAGATGGGGATGGAGTATTTCCGGGTCTTTCCGTTCATCGACCACGTCGTGGTCGGAGAAGGCGAAGAGGTGTTTCCCGCGCTGGTCCGTTACGTCTTGGGGGGCCAGGT
This sequence comes from Nitrospiraceae bacterium, assembly GCA_046717045.1. Classification (GTDB taxonomy): domain Bacteria; phylum Nitrospirota; class Nitrospiria; order Nitrospirales; family Nitrospiraceae; genus JBKJWE01. The sequence continues at coordinate 1,632 of JBKJWE010000040.1, forward strand.
GGGCGCGCTCCCTCCGGGGGTGACGGCGCGCCATGGGGATGCCGTCTCATTCGCCCCCAATAGGGCGCTCTTCTCGAACTTCGCAAACACGGGCCCTCCCGATTATGACGATTATTATCGTCTCTTGGCGGAGCTGGGCACGGAATCGTTACAGGGCCTTGATCGCATTCTGCTGTACGAAGGGTCGCGCGGCTGTTGGTGGGGCGAGAAGCATCACTGCACGTTTTGCGGACTTAATGCGCAGAGCATGAAGTTTCGGGCAAAATCGTCGGAGCAGGTCGCGAAAGAGATGGCATATCTCTCCAGTCGGTACGATACAGCGCGGTTCCGGCTCGTCGACAACATTATCGATATGAAATATATCGAGAATCTGTTCGGAAAGTTCGCCGAATCCCACTGTGATCTGGACATCTTCATTGAAACGAAAAGCAATCTCCACAAGAGTCAGATTCGCACGTTGGCGGCGGGCGGCGTAAAGTGCATGCAACCTGGATTGGAAAGCTTGAGCCTCAACCAGCTGAGGGCGATGGATAAGGGCGTCACGCCCATGCAAAACATCATTTGTCTCAAGTGGAGCTACTACTATCGCGTGGCCGTGTCGTGGAATGTCCTGCTTGGTTTCCCTGGGGAGACGAACGAGGACTATCAGCGGCAGATCGATCTCATTCCCTCGCTGGTCCATCTCCATCCGCCGGAAGCGACGGGCAAATTCTGGCTGGAACGGTTCAGTCCCTACTTCACAAGACCGCACGAGTATGGAATTCGAATCACGGGACCGGGGATGGCGTACGAATATGTCTATGATTCACGGCACATGGATTTGAACAAGATCGCCTACGATTTCGAGTACGAACTCGCTGATTGGCCGATCGATCCGCATCTCTATCGAGAATTCGTCGATCTCGTGCAGCATTGGCAGCGGCTGGCCGCCTCGCGCGATCGGCCGTTTCTCTATTACTCGAAGGCGATGGACTATGTTACGGTCTATGACGGTCGAAATCCCCAGGCTCCGGTGCGTCGGCGGTACGAATGGCCGGCGTCGGATATCATCGAGATTTGTAACGATGCAGCGAAGAGTGCGGACCAGATCCGAACGGTGCTCACCGGTCAGCCTGAACATTCCCATGTCACCGATTCACAGGTCGCCCAGGCACTGAGCGAATTGACCGCTCGACGCGTCCTCTACGAAGAGCGCGGCAAGTACTTCACGCTGGCAATTCCCGAAAACCAGTACTTGTAAGCCCCGTTACATCGACAGCTTCTCGGCCACGTTGCGCATCTGGACGCCGTGAACCAGCGACGCCCCGCCGCGAATGGCGCAAGCCACGTGGACGGCTTCCGTCATTTCCTCCACATTCGACCCCTTCTCGAGCGAGGCTTGCGTGTACGCATCGATGCAGTAAGGGCATTGCACCGTGTGCGCAACGGCTAAAGCAATCAGCACCTTCTCACGTTCGGTGAGAGCGCCCTCCGCAAAGACCGCGCTG
>JBKJWE010000041.1:0-4113 GCA_046717045.1 Nitrospiraceae bacterium
CGCAGAAAGATGCAGACAACTTCCAAAACCCGTGCCGCCGCCGACCACCTCAGTGCATCGTTCTCCGCTCACAAGGGTTTCGAACGACAAGCGCATGAAACTGCTCACCGTTCACTGTGGACAGTCAGATGCGACATTCAGATACAGCACGTCGCCCGAAGAGATACAGGGAAGCGAGTGAAGGGGGAGAAAAGGGGGAAATAGGAGTATTTCGTGGAATCAGTGACGCGGTCAGTAGCCGGGGCTGAGGAGACCTTGGTACCACTCGATGAGCGGCTGGGAAAAAAACATGGAAAGGAGGGCCCCGAAGACTAAGAACGGTCCGAAGGGAATATATTCATCCCGCTTCAGCAGACGAAAAGCGATCAGCGCGATCCCGATAACCGACCCGCTCAACGAACCGATCATGATGGTGAGGAGCGCAGGTTTCCATCCGAAAAATGCGCCGATCATAGCCATGAGCTTAATGTCGCCGCCGCCCATTCCCTCTTTCCCAAACAAATAGGGACTCAGCCATGCCAAGGTCCACAGAATCCCGCCGCCAACGGCCACTCCCAGCAGCGCGTTCGGGAGCGTCACGGGCAACACCGTGGCGGCGCCGACCAATCCCAGGACAATACCGGGCAACGTGATGACGTTTGGAATGATCTTATGGGTGAGATCCGTTCCCGTCACGACTAACAAAGCCGAAAACAGGGCGGCGTACAGCAGCGTAGTCCAGCTCAAACCGAAAACCCACAAAATGACCAGGTATCCAATGGAGTTGGCCACTTCTATGAGCGGATACCGAAAGGGAATCGGCAAATGGCAGTGTCGGCACAGGCCTGCGAGCCAGAGGTAGCTGAGCAAGGGAATATTGTCGTAGCAAGCAATCGGGGCCTGGCAGCAGGGGCAATGAGAACCGGGCCAGACGATCGATTCGTGACGCGGCAGCCGATGGATACAGACGTTCAGAAAGCTGCCGACGAGCAGTCCAAAAAGACCTGCTATCATCACGTACAACACGGACATCAGAAAAGACTCACAGGTGTCATGTGCCCTTCATTTCTGACTGAAACGGCGATCCGACAAACTATATACTACGTAGTATAACTAGGGCCGAAATGCTTCGATTTACATGGGACCGTGGAGTGCCTATAATCCGCCCTCCCAGATGCCAGGGTTTGTTCTCCGGTATTTCTCCATCGAGACGAATTATACCGGATTCTTTCGTACAGGAAAGGAAAACGGAATTCATGGCACGGACGGCAAAAGTGAAACCCCGAACGTCACTCGCCGATTTGACGCCGCCACCCCGCAAGAAGCGACCCGAGTCCTTGACCAGCCGCGAGCAGGAGATCCTGGAGCTCATTTGGGCCGGATTCAAGAACAAGGAAATCGGTCAACGTTTGAAAATCAGCGTCAAAACCGTCGAGGCTCATCGGGCAAACATGATGAAGAAGATGCGCGTCTCGAACACAGCCCAACTCCTGAAGACTGCTATTCAAGACGGGATGATCAAGGTGCGCTAGACTTCTTCTCTCCGGCGCACTGTCGCTGGCGCACTACTTCAAACAGGACAACGGCGGCAGCAGCCGACACGTTCAGCGACTCTACCCGGCCCAGCATCGGAATCTTGATCCGCTCATCGCAGACCTGCAGAACTCCCGGCCTGATCCCCTGCCCCTCGCCTCCCAGCACCAAGGCGATCGACCCCGTCGCATCGACCGTCGTATGGCCCTTCTCCGCCGACATATCGACGGCATAGACCCAGAGACCCGCCTCCTTGAGTTGTTGAATGAGAGGAATCAAGTTCCCGACTCGCCCGACCAGCATGTGGTCGAGCGCGCCCGCAGAGACCTTTGCCACCACCGATGTTAATCCCGTCGCTCGACGCTCAGGGATAAAGACACCATGCACGCCGGCACCCTCCGCCGTTCGCAAGACCGCGCCAAGGTTGTACGGATCTTCAACGCCGTCGAGCAACAGGAGAAAGGGCGGTTCGTTTCGTTGCTTCGCCCTGCCAAGGATCTGTTCCGTACTGCTGTAGGACTTGGCCGCTACGAATGCGACGATACCTTGATGGTGTCCCTCCGGCACCAGACGTTCGAAAACCTGTGGCGGCTCGATATGGACGGGCACGCCCCGCGCTTTGGCGAGCTGGATCAGATCGTGGAATTGCCGATCGGGGCGGAGCACGAGCAACCGCTGGAGTGGCCTGGTGCCGGCCCGCAAAGCCTCACGCACAGCGTGCAATCCATACAGCAGGTCCGGCGAGCTACCGCTTCCACCGGGTGGTGCCGTCGGGCTTGTCTTCGATAACGATGCCGTGGGCCGCGAGGAACTGACGAATCTCGTCGGCCTTCTTGAAGTTCTTCTGTTTTCTGGCTTCATTGCGTTCTGCAACCTTAAGCTCTATGTCCTCACCTGAGATCTGGTCGCTGCCGGACCCAACCTTTAGGCCCATACCCTGCTTGAATTTCCAATCCTCTAGCTGGAATAACCCCAGGATGTTGCCAAGCAATTGAAAGCTTCGTCTCGCCGCCCTTCTCGCCTCGGTCGAAAGGCCTTGTTCGACGAGCTTGTTCACATCCCCTCGCAGCTTCTGGAATGCAGCCAACGCAACGGACGTATTCAAATCGTCATCCATGGCTTGGCAAAAACTTCCTCGTGCATATTCAATGACCGATGAGAGTTCTTGATCACCGGTCATGCGTGCCTCAGGTTCAGCGAGGCGATTGAACAGATCATAAAACCCATCCAAGGTTTGCTTCGCTTCTTGTATCGCCTGATCGGAAAAATCTAGCGGCCCACGGTAGTGGGTCCCAAGCAGAAAATAGCGCAACATTTCTCCCGTTTCCGCCTCTGGCCATGTCGATTTCTCGAAGATCTCTCGGATCGTGAAGAAGTTTCCCAACGACTTGGACATCTTCTCCTGATTGATCTGCACAAAGCCGTTGTGCATCCAGTAGTGCGCAAATTCTTTTCCGGTTGCCCCGCACGACTGGGCGATCTCGTTTTCGTGATGGGGGAAAATCAGATCCATCCCGCCACCGTGAATGTCAAACGTCTCACCCAGATGTTTGATGGACATCGCAGAACATTCGATGTGCCAACCGGGACGCCCCGGTCCCCAAGGACTCGGCCACGACGGTTCACCCGGCTTGCTGCTTTTCCAGAGCGCGAAGTCCATAGGATGGTGTTTTCGCTCATCGATCTCGACACGCGCCCCTGCTTGGAGATCCTCAAGCCTACGCTTTGAGAGACGCCCATACGCCGGATACTTCTCCACCTGGAAATACACGTCACCATCGACTTGGTAGGCTAACCCCTTCGCAATCAAGGTTTCGGTTAATCGAACGATGTCGGCCATATGCTGGGTCGCTTTGGGCTCGATGGACGCCGGACGCACGCCCAATCGTCCCATATCATCGTAATAGGCTTGGATATATTTGGCCGTGATCGTGTCGCAACTCACGCCCTGCTCGTTGGCCCGTTTGATAATCTTGTCGTCGACATCGGTGAAGTTCTTGACGAAATCCACGCGATACCCGCCGTATTCCAGATGCCGTCTGATCACGTCGAACACGAGCGCGCTGCGCGCATGGCCGATATGGCAATAGTCGTAGACGGTCACGCCGCAGACGTACATACGAACGTGCTTCGGCTGGATAGATTGAAACGGCTCTTTCTTTCCTGTGAGCGTATTGTAGATCGTCAGCATCGGTCGCTTACGGCTCGGCGTTCCTCTGTCGCTCTGGCCAATGAGACCAGATAAAGTACCCGACCGTGATGACAAGCAGGACGCCGATCACGATATCGAATTGATGAAAATAGTCCCGCAGCTGGTCCCACCGTTCACCCATCTTCACGCCGATGTAGGCCAGAAGATAGCACCAGGGCAGGGCTCCTACAAAGGTGAACAGCACGAAGCGCGGGAAATTCATTCGCGCAATCCCCGCCGGCAACGAAATAAATGTCCGTACTACCGGGAGCATTCGGCCAAAGAACACTGCGGCCTCGCCATACTTTGCGAACCAGCGATCAGCCACGTCGAGGTCGTGGTGCGACACCAAGAAGTAGGGCCCGTACCGTTCGACAAACGGACGGCCGCCCCACACCCCCCCATAGTAG
>JBKJWE010000042.1:0-5450 GCA_046717045.1 Nitrospiraceae bacterium
TCATCGGCCATCACACGCAATGTGCTGCGAAGAATTTGCTCGCTGGCAGAATTTTCCCGCGCCGCATCGATGGCGCTGGTCGTGGCGTACAACGAGCCAAAGACCAGTGTCGCCATCGTGGCCACCAGCGATACAGCCAGCAAGACCTCAACCAGGGTAAAGCCCCGTTCAGAGACCGGCAGACGGAACAGCAAAGACATAGGTGCTCACCTCAACCATTTCATCGGTCGTACCTCTCGGCCACAGAACCTGTATTTTTACTTCACGGACCGCATCCAGCGGCGTCGGCACGATCATGCGTTTCCAGCGATAATTGGGCGCCCGATTCGTTTGGTCTCCGACGGCCTGCGCGCCAAGCGGCGCATTGAGAAATTCGCCGCCGACTTCGCCGATCGGAAAACTCGTTGCCAACTCGGTCTCGATCAATTTCTCCTGAGCTAAGAGGGTTGCGGTCGTCAACTCGTTGGCCCGAGCATGCAGCTCGAGATCCCAGTTGCGCAGTCCCAATAAGATAGGGAGCGCCAACGCAAGGATACCCAGTGCGATCAAGACCTCGAGCAGCGTGAAACCACCCTCGCAGGGTTTCCCATTGCATTCTTCGCCGAGCCGGTCGATTCGTATGAGATACGCCATCGCTTTCATGGTTTCCCAACGGGCAAGGGAAATGGGCCAGTCGTCTGTGTGGGTTGCAACAGCGGCCTCACTCGATCGGGGATTGCCAGCGCCTTAGGCGGCTCGATACGTTCATCGCTTACTTTGATCGTGCCGGTGACCGGCTCGATCACGATGCCCAAGAGATTGTTACTCGCATCGACAACATGGATTGTGGCCGTATCGATTCTTCCGCTCGGGTAGAAATAGAAATCGGCTCGCCCTGATTCTTTTCGACCTTGACCAGTCGCCACATCCAGAAACCGGATCGATTCCGGCAAGGTTAGCGGTGTCGCCCATAGGGCATCAATCGGCACTTTTTCTTCGTTTCCATCAAGCACCATCGGCCAATAGAGACCGCGATCCAGATCCAGATACAGGCGAACGGTTTTTTGCGTGAGCATGGCCATGCCTTGGAGCGAGCGAATGGTCCCGACGAGCTTCCGGCCGACGGAACCGACGTTCTCTCCAAAACTCATCCGCGGGACCACAATTCCTAGCAGCCCAACCAACAGAAAGAGCACGAGGATCATTTCCAGGAGAGTGAATCCACGGGAAGCTCGTAAGGCGTGAGGCGTCAGGCGAGAGACGCAACACCCGACACGGAGAACCTGTGCCGAGCGCGTCCAGGCCTGTTCAACCCATGACCGATGACCAATGACCATTGACACCTTAGTCCTTATCGAGATTCCAGTTGGTGATGTCAGCATTGACGCCCTCACCGCCGACTTCGCCATCGGTCCCGAGGGAAACAATTTCGTAGTCGCCCTTCTGGCTGGGGCTCAGATACTTGTAGGGATTTCCCCAGGGATCTTCGGGCAGCTTCGGGAGATAGCCGCCGAGTTTCCATTTTTTCGGAACGACGCCGACCGAGGGTTTCTCCACCAACGCTTTCATTCCCTGCTCCGTGGACGGATAGACGCCGTTGTCCAATTTATACAACTGGAGTGCCCCCTCAATATTGCGAATCTGGACTTTCGCGGCGGTCCGCTTAGCATCATCGGTTCGCCCCATGATACGGGGCACCACCAAGGCCGCCAGGATGGCCAGAATCGCCACCACGACCATGATTTCAATGAAGGTAAACCCGCGCTCCGCACGAAACGCGCGAATCCCTTGTTGTGTGTTATGGATTGATTCCTGCACCTGAGTCCTCCTTCGCCTATCGCATTTACCGTACCATCTGGCCCATCTCGAAGATGGGTAGGAGAATCGCTACCACGATAAAGAATACCAAGACCCCCATCGCGAGAATCATGATCGGCTCCAACAGTGAGGTGAATCGCGTGATGACGCGATCCACTTCACTGTCGTAGATCTGCCCGACGCGGCGGAGCATCTCTTCCATTTCGCCGCTTTTTTCGCCGACGGCAATCATGTGCGTCACCAACGCGGGAAACTCTCCGCTCCGTTTCAGCGGCTCCGCAATCGTTTCGCCTTCGCGAATGTTTTTTCGAGCCTCTTCGACGACCTCCTCAAGCACCCGATTATTCATCACCCGTCGCGACACGTCCAAGGCATCCAACAACTGCACCCCGCTGGCCAACATCGTCGCCAGCGTGCTCGTCAATCTCGAAATGGACACCATGCGGGCAACCTCGCCGATCAGCGGAATCTTTAGCAAGAGGCGATCCGCGATGACGCGCCCTGCATCGGTCCGAATCGCGCGCCGCCCGGCCCAAATCGTCAGGAGCATCCCCCCGAGCAGTAGGATCCAATAGTCCGCCAGAAACCGACTCAGACTCATCAGGACGACTGTCGGCCAGGGCAACGCCTGTTTAAGATTCGCGAATACCGCTGTAATTTTCGGCACAACAAACGTCATCAGAAAAAAGAGGACCGCGACGCCTACCACCAACATCAGAGCCGGGTAGAGAATGGCATTGGTCACTTTATGCTTCAGTCCCAACTGCTTTTCCAAGAACTCCGCCAACCGGAAGAGAATCTGGTCCAATGCGCCGCTGGCCTCGCCTGCGCGAACCATGTGTACGTAGATCTGAGAAAAGTCCCGTGGGTACTGTTCGAGCACGGCGCTGAGAGATTTGCCTCCCCTCACTTGCTCTCGCACATCGGCGAGGAGGCTCTTGACGTGTTTTTTATCCGTTTGATCCATCAGTACACCTAAGGCATCGATCAGGGGCAATCCAGCAACCAGCAATGTCCCCAATTGACGCGTCATCATCGCCACATCGGTCGTGCTGAGAGCGGGAGATCGTCCGACACCGGAGGGGAGCCCGGCGCTGACACGCGCGGCCGTGGCCACAGAGCTTGTGCCTTGCTCGACCATGTCGGTGGGGAATACACCGACCTTCCGCAGTTTCAATCGAGCGACTTTGGAACTTTCGGCATCGATAATCCCCGTCGCACTACCCCCATCGCTCCGAAACCCTTTGTATTGATATACAGGCATGGTCTAGCAGGCTGCGGAAAAACTATGTAAGCACGCCAGAACTTCGCTGGCCTGCGCGTCTGAGGCAACAGGAGAGTACCCCCACAGGATGCTCAAAAAGGCCGTCCAGCGAGGTCGCAGCGAGCGAAGAGGAAGCGCACTCTGTGCCGTACAGTGCGCCTCTGAGCGACGCGAGAACAAAGCTGGCGGACTGTTTCAGCATTCTGTTAGATCTCAACTTCCTGTTGGGTAATCCGCATGACTTCTTCCGTCGTAGTAATTCCCCGATAGACCTTTTCAGCCGCTTCTTCCTTCAGCAACACCATTCCCTTGGCCACCGCGGCTTGACGGATGGCGGCAGAATCAGCCTTGCTGCCGATGAGCCGACGAACCTCATCATCCATCACCAGCAGCTCGTAAATACCGGTCCGGCCACGATAACCAGTCTGTGAACAGGCTTGGCAGCCCGCCCCTCGATAGAAAGTCTGGCGCGTCTTTGACGGGACGATGCCGAGGCGAATCAACTCATCGTCGTCGGGATGGTAGCCTTGTTTGCAGTCAGGACAGACCTGCCGTAGCAGCCGCTGCGCCAGCACCGCCACGACCGAGGATGCGACGAGAAACGGCTCGATGCCCATGTCGATCAATCGTGTCGCAGCGCTCGCCGCATCGTTTGTGTGCAGCGTGGAAAAGACCAAATGCCCTGTAAGCGAGGCATGAATGGCGATTTCCGCCGTTTCCCGGTCCCGGATTTCGCCGATCATGATGACATCGGGATCTTGACGCAAAATCGATCGAAGTCCGGCGGCAAACGTCAGATTGATTTTCGGATTCACCTGCATCTGGCCCACCCCGAGGAGCTGGTACTCCACGGGGTCTTCGACCGTAATAATGTTCTTGTCCGGCGCATTTATCTGGGTGAGAGCGGCGTAGAGCGTCGTCGTCTTGCCGCTCCCGGTGGGACCCGTCACGAGGATGATCCCGTGCGCCAATTGAATCAATTGTTGGATGACCCCGAGTCGTTCGGGAGTAAATCCCATCTCAGAGAGATTGAGCAGCCGATTCTCTTTTTCTAACAAGCGGAGCACGACGCGTTCCCCATGCGAGGTCGGCAGGACAGAGACGCGCAGATCCACATCTTTCCCTGCGGTGCGAATGGCGAAACGCCCATCCTGCGGCAAACGCTTCTCCGCGATATTCAAGCCAGCCATGATCTTGAGGCGCGCAATAATACGCGACTGCAGATGCTTCGGCGGGGTCAAGACCGGGTACAGAACCCCGTCGATGCGATATCGAACGACGAGGCCGCGCTCGAAGGATTCAAAGTGAATATCGCTCGCTCGTTGTCGAACGGCTTGAAACAGGACCGAGTTGACCAATCGAATAATCGGGGCTTCATCCGTCGCATCCAAAAGATCTTGAGGCTCATCTAACTCGTGTGCCAGCTGATCCAGATTCTCGCTGGCCGCCATATCTTCCATGACTTGCTCCGCCCCGGCCGGACTTGCGGCTTCGTCGTACACACGATTCAAACAGGCCAGCAATGCCGTGCCGGTGGTGAGGACCGGTTTCACTGGAATTCCTAAGAGAAGACGGAGGTCGTCGAGCGCCATCGTTTCCAAGGGGTCCGTTATGGCGACGAGCACCGACCCCTCTTCAACCTTGATCGGCAATATGCGATACCGCCGGGCAAAATGGATGGGAACCTTCTTAATCCATTCATGGTCGACCTGGGCCATGTCCAGATGCGGAAGCCAGGGCATTTCAAATTGTAGCGCGAGAGCATGGAGTAGCTGGTCTTCGTTGATGGCTCGGAGGCGCAGCAATACCTCTCCCAGGCGCCCTCCTTTGGTCTGCTGAAGGTTCAACGCCTCAAGGATCTTCGATTCAGACAACCCCATTTTCTGCTCGAGAATGGCTCCGAGGAGGGGACGCGTCACGCGGTTCTGATCGACCATGTCGTACAAAGAACTCCAATCCTTTTTCTAACCATAAACCTCTAAAATGTAAAACAATACCCCCTAAACGGTAGGTCTGACAAGTTGTGTGTAGGACACCCCTAGGACCTGTTTCTGAGATCCTAAGGGAAATGATTGGATCGCGTGAACGAGCCCGCCCTGCGGACCTGGGCAACCTGAACGGCGGTACCAGTCTTACTTCTCGAATGTGCCGCACCGGGGGAGATGTGGATCACACTGGATTCCACATCATAATATGAGGAGAACGAGCTATCCGCGAATATCGAAATTCATTGTGGTCCGCTGGTTGTTGCGCAGGACGTCAAGGTTGTCGATTCGCTCGTTTCGAAGCTGCTGGAAGAGCGTCAGCATCGTGCCTGGGTCTCGGACTTCGACACCATTGACTTGCTGGAGAACGTCTCCATGCTGCAAACCAATTTTTTCATAGAAGC
>JBKJWE010000043.1:0-3124 GCA_046717045.1 Nitrospiraceae bacterium
GTTTTTCCTCTACTACGATGTGTAATGACGTTGAGCCCGTCCAAGGTATGGGTTGACGGTTGGAAGAAAGCCGTGGTACAAATCTCTTCCACGAGCGTGGTCGAGGCAACGGCGCCTCGGCTGATGCTCTCGAACAAGACAAACGGACAACGGCGTCCGTCATTCTGATACAGAGTGGCGGACGTCGTATTGTTTTTCCCACTAGAGACCGGAGACAGTGATGTCTCGAGAGATGGGATGGGCACATCCTACGCTTTGTTGTTTGAGAGAGTGGTCCAGATGAAAGTGTTTCAATGTTGTTCGAAGGTTGCGTGAGGCAGCTTCTCAGAAGGGAGTCCGGCCATGTCGATCGTGCGAAGCAATGGTGGTGACACAGTGAATCGGCACGAGTCAGCAACTCCGTCCTCTGAGCAGTATTTCGACTGGACGATGGAGCAATCCGTCGTTGCGGCGGTATTAGAGGCCGCTGGGCCGACACGCCGGCAATTACTGACCGGCCTCGGAGGAGCGGCGTTGGCCACGTTGATCGGAGAGGTGTTCCCGTTAGCAACGCTTAAAGCTTTTGCGGCCGATCCTGTCGGAAAGCCCGAAAAGAAGGATGTGTCGGTGGCGTTCATCCCGATTACATGTGGAACCCCCATCATCATGGCGGAGCCGTTGGGCTTCTATAAAAAACACGGGCTCAATGCGTCGGTAAAGAGGGCGGCTGGATGGGCCATGATTCGCGATTGGGCGGTCAATAAGGAAGTCGATGCGGCCCACATGCTGACACCCATGCCGTTGGCGATTACGCTCGGCGCTGGAGCGGTCCCCACGCCCATCTATATGCCGGCGGTGGAAAACATCAATGGTCAAGCGATCACGCTGCACATCAAACACAAGAACGTGAAGACCGCGGCCGAGATGAAAGGCTTTCGCTTCTGCGTCCCCTTCGACTACTCGATGCATAACTATCTGCTTCGTTACTTCCTGGCCGAAGGGGGAGTGCATCCGGACAAAGATGTTCAGATCCGAGTGGTGCCGCCGGCGGAGATGGTCGCCAATCTGAAAGCCGGCAACGTAGACGGCTATCTCGGCCCCGATCCCTTCAATCAACGCGCGGTGTACGAGAACGTCGGGTTTCTCTACAAACTCTCCAAAGAGATTTGGGATCGCCATCCCTGCTGCGCCTTTACGGTCACCAAGGAGTTCGCCACGACCTATCCCAATACCTTCCTCGCGTTGTGGAAAGCCATCGTGGACGCGACGCACTATGCGTCCAATCCGGCCAACCGGAAGGAAATTGCAACGGCCATCGCGCCGACCAACTATCTGAATCAGCCCGTCACGGTCTTGGAACAGATACTGACCGGCACCTATGCCGACGGGCTGGGCAACATCAAAAAGGACCCAAGCCGCATCGATTTTGATCCCTATCCCTGGCACTCCATGGCGATCTGGATCATGACTCAGATGAAGCGATGGGGTCACCTCAAGGGAGAGGTGAATTACAAAGCGGTTGCGGAGCAGGTCTATCGGGCCGCCGATTGCGACCGTATCGCAAAGGAGCTCGGCTATCCGATCCATAAGGCGACCAGCATGAAGCATACGATTATGGGCAAGGTGTTCGACCCTGATCAGCCCGAGGCCTATCTGAAAGGATTTGCGATCCACAGTATGGCGTGACTCACAAGTCATGCAACGTGACTGATCTGAAGGGAACAGGCGAGGGAAAGAGCAATGCCGAGCGGGACAAATAATAATCCGTGGTTAATCTCAGGATTTCTCCTCGTGGTGTTTCTCCTGGGCTGGCATTTTTTTACGATGCGGCCGACGTTTGATTCGCGGGGCATGACGGATGAACAGCTCCAACTCATGGAGTTCAACGGCGACATCCTGAGAACGCCTGATGGCGCGTACACATGGAATCCTGAAAAAGAAAAGGTGAAGGGGGTGCCGGGTCCCTTGGCGGTGCTGGACAAGGCCAAGAGCGAGCTGGCCGAAGCCTTCGTGATCAAGGGCACGAACGACCACGGAATCGCCTACTTGGTCGCCTATACGGTCTCGCGGTTCGCCGCCGGGTTTATCGCGGCCTCCGTGGTGGCTATCATGTTCGGCGTCATCTTGGGACTGAATCGTGTGCTGTTCCGCGCCTTCAATCCGTTTATTCAGATTCTGAAGCCGATCTCGCCGTTGGCCTGGATGCCGTTGCTGCTATACACGGTCAAGGACCCAAAATGGACAGCCGTCCTGGTGGTGTTCATGGCAGCCGTCTGGCCGACTCTGGCGACGACGGCGTTCGGAGTGAGTTCGCTCAAGAAGGAATATTTGCACGTCGCCGCGATTCTGCAATTGTCATGGTTTAAGCGGCTCTATCGGGTGATTTTGCCCGGGGCAGCCCCGACCATCGTGAACGGTCTGAGAATCGCGTTCGGGAGCGCATTGGTGGCCGTGGTGCCGGCAGAGATGCTGCTGGGCGAGTTGGGTGTCGGCTACCTGAGTTGGATCGAGTGGAACAATCTCGACATTGCCGGGGTCATTTTTGCGATCTTGGTAGTCGGGGTCGTCGGCGTGATTCTAGATTCAGGATTCAACAAACTTGCAGGTCTCGTAACCTATCAGGAGTAACCATGTCATTTCTCGTCGTCGATCATGTGAGCAAGTTTTTCCCCGGTCATGCCGGAGGCGGAGAGGTCTGCATCTTCAAAGACGTGACCTTGAAAGTCGACAAGGGCGAGTTTGTCACTGTGATCGGCCACTCGGGATGCGGCAAGAGCACCTTGCTCAACATCATCGCCGCGTTGGAAACCCTGTCTGAGGGCGGAGTGGTCTTGAATGGGCGAGAGGTATCCGGTCCTGGATTGGACCGGATGGTGGTCTTCCAAAACTTTGCCCTCATGCCCTGGATGACGGTGTTTGAGAACATTGCTCTGGCTGTCCGGTCGGCCTACCCGGATTGGGAGCAAGCACAGGTGGTGGCGCATGTGCATAAGTACATTGCGTTGGTCGGACTGAAGGGAGCTGAAGATAAGCGGCCTATCGCCTTATCAGGAGGCATGAAACAGCGAGTCGGTCTCGCCAGGGCCTTTTCAATTGAGCCCAAGGTGTTGCTGCTCGATGAGCCCTTCGCCCAGATCGATGCGCT
>JBKJWE010000044.1:0-2726 GCA_046717045.1 Nitrospiraceae bacterium
GGGTGGAGTCTTCCACGATTATGACTGACAGCCTTGTAAGATTTCTGCCCGGCAGCCGACTACCGAGCTACGGGAAACAACGATCTAGGATGCTCAAAAAGTCCGTCCAGCAAGGCCGCAGCGAGCGAGGAGGCGAAGCGTACTCTCTTCGGTACGTTGAGTCTCTAAGCGATGCGAGAACGCCGCTGGCGGACTTTTTCAGCATCCTGTAAGGAAGGGGGATCTATGCCATCCAATATGACCATCGGCCCGATCGTGAAAGTGGTGAAGACAGACGACGAGTGGAAGAAAGCCCTCGCGCCTGAGGCCTACCGCGTGCTCCGGCACGAGGATACCGAGCGGCCCTTCATCAACAACATGCACGATAACAAGAAAGCCGGTGTCTACCACTGCGCCGGGTGCGACTTGCCTCTGTTTTCATCCGAGCATAAGTTCGATAGCGGCACCGGCTGGCCAAGCTTCTGGCAACCTATCGATCCCAAGGTGGTCGAATCCACCACCGACTTCAAACTGATTTTCCCAAGGACTGAAGTTCACTGTGCCCGATGCGAAGGGCACCAAGGGCATATCTTCAAGGATGGACCGAAACCGACTGGGCTACGCTACTGCATCAATGGCGTGGCGCTGAAGTTTGTGGCGGCGTAGCCGCGATCGTTAGACTGCGAAGTAGCCCCAGAGCTTTACGACGAGCCAGAGGATCAATGCGATGAAGAACAACAGGAGCATAGCTGTCCCACCGATGATGCCAGTTACATAGAGCCAGTCCCGCTGCGTGGTCCGATAGGGTTGCGTCGCGGCCAGCCGTAGCAAGACTGCGTTTCTTGCGTGACTGCGAAACCAGACTGAAAACAGATCCCCAACGATGGGAATCGCTCCGACGGCTCCGTTGATGAGGAGATTTAGGCTCATGCGGGCAATGACGATTGGGGGAACTTGCAAGCGCGCCGCGAGCCCTAGAATCACAGTCCCCATCAGATTGGCCAGCAAGTCGCCAATGCCGGGAATCAATCCCAGCACCGGATCGAGTCCCAGATACAAGTGAGTGCCGGGAATCTTGACGGTGGTATCCAGGATCTTGGCTATAAGATCTGCCGTCGCCACCATCGCGTCACGTTGGGGATCCGGAATGGGGGGCTCCGACACTCGGTCAGTCACGGTCGGACCCGGCAGCATGTTGTTTGAGCCAGCAACGATCCATCACGACGAGCAGGCCGGCTGATTGAGCACGAGTTGCAGCGGCTTCGTTCACGATTCCCTCCTGTAGCCAAATGGCCTTCGCGCCTTTCGTGATAGCCTCTTCGACTATGGGTAGTACATCTTCAGCCTTGCGAAACACGTCCACGAGGTCGATCGCATCAGGCACGTCCACGAGTGAGGGATATGCTTGCTCGCCGAAGACATGTGTCCCGTTCGGATTTACCGGGATCACTCGGAATCCCTGTGCCTTCATATAGCTCGCCACACGATAAGACGGCCGCGCCGGATTCGAGGACAGTCCGACTACGGCTATCGTGCGGCAATCCTTTAGGATCTGTTTGATCACGGCATTGTCGGCAAATTGCATGGGTCTCCAACCTACCATGAGCGATTCCCGCAGAATAGGGCCTGAAAGGAACCACGGCTTGACGACATATCCAAGATAGTCAGATCACCATGGCCGTGCCGGCCTGGTGGAACACCCTACGATGGAGGCCTCTATGTGCGCATTGTCGATTCGCTCCCGTCACGTCCTCGCGAGGCGGTTGATCCTCGCATCATGTCTGCTGTTCCCCTTGTCCGTCATGGCGGAGGAAGGAGCTACGCTCCCGCTCTCGAAGATCGTGTTCTATTCGAGCGGCGTGGGGTACTTTCAGCACGACAGCACAGTGAATAACCGCACGCAACTGGACCTGCGCCTCCATACAAACCAGATTAACGATATGCTGAAGAGTCTGGTGGTGCAGGACTTCGGCGGCGGTACGATCTCGACCGTCACCTATGGTTCGCGCGATCCCGTGATGAAAACGCTCGGCAGCTTCGGTATCAATTTGAACGGCAACCCCACGCTCGGCCAGATTCTCACGCAGGTGCGCGGCGAACGAGTTGAGGTAGCGGCTCCCAATCCTATTCTTGGAACCATCCTCGGCGTCGAAAAGAAGACGGAAGCGATTCCCGACGGCCAAGCCCGGCGTGTGATCGAGCAAGAATATCTGAATCTCCTCACTGACGAGGGCTTTCGCTCGCTCCACTTCATGCAGATCCAAAGGGTCAAACTGATGGATGCGACCTTGAACGCGGAGCTCCAACAGGCGCTGAGCGTGCTCGCTTCGAATCACGATGCGCAGAAGAAAACCGTCTCGATAACGTTCGACGGCGCCGGCAGCCGCCAAGCGCGCGTGGCCTATTTGACCGAAACACCGGTCTGGAAAACCTCCTATCGACTGGTTTTGGACGAGGACAAGGCGCCCTATCTGCAAGGCTGGGCCATTGTGGAAAATCAAACACAACAGGATTGGCGCGAGGTCAAACTCTCGCTCGTCTCAGGGCGGCCCATTTCGTTCACGATGGATCTCTATCAGCCGCTGTATAATCCGCGTCCGGCTGTCCAGCCTGAGCTCTACGCCAACCTCAAGCCTCAGACGTATGGCGAAGCGATGGACGAACTCAAACCGATGGCCTCTGCTCCCGCCGCCCGCACCGAGATGAAAAAAGAGCGGTTGCTCGGCAAGATGGCGCAAGGCCTCGGC
>JBKJWE010000045.1:0-3161 GCA_046717045.1 Nitrospiraceae bacterium
TCAGTTGGATAGAGCGCCGGGCTTCGAACCCGTAGGTCGCAGGTTCAATTCCTGCCGGGCGCACCATTTCAAATCAATGACTTCCGTTTCATCCTCATTTATACCAACTCCCACAGGTTGTGCGGGAGGTGCGGATTCAGCTTCCGAAGCGCTTATCCTCAGGTCCATCGAGTCGGTCTACAACGGCTTCGTTCCCTGGATTAGCGCGTGTGGAGTGGGTTTGGGTTGCGTGTTTGGTGAAGATGCAGGATCGCCATCAAAGGGGGGTGCCTCATGGAACCAGGTCTCAAGCGAACCATCATTGCCCGACTCGCTGCGGGTTTCGGGTGTCTGAGCGGAGCAATCGGCCTGCTGTCCGCGATCACGAATGACCCGTGGGGGTTGACGCCGCACGGATGGGGTATCGGTGGGATCCTGTTCTTGCTGATTGCCCTGTTCGTGCTGGTCGATGGGGTGGTTTCGTTCGAGAAATCTCGACCTAGGGTGGCCCGCAAGCTCTAAGAGAGGGGGTACCCACGGGGTTGCAGAATTGCTGATTATTGCCCTGTTGCTGACTCGTTGCTGTCCTGCTGATCGTCAGGATTGATGCGGGTTTCCTGAGTTTCTGCATGCCCAGCAAGTGGCTTCGAACCGGTAGGTCGCAGGTTCAATTTCCTCCGGGGCGCACCAGGGCACTCCAGAAGGCCTCTCCATAAGCATCGCAACATTAAGGGCTTGTGAGTACGCTCTCTCTATAGACCATACTCTCCCCCCGAAAGCTGCATGGATTTCTCACCGATCTAGCTGTAGGCTATATGCATCTGAACGAGGACCACGGAGCGACTAAATAGTGCTATCTTATAGATATGATCGCGTGAGACCTCGAGGGTCCATCCATATGGTATCGCGGCAGGCATGGACAAGACATTGCCCCTGCTGTGGAAGATGGTTGACCAAGCACGATCCCATGGCCCCGTGGACCTGTTCCTGTGGATGGCAGAGTGGGTAATCAAGCCGTCACTATGAGGAGGGAGCGCACATGAATTATGTCATTCCGCACGAAGTTCGGGCTGGTTTCTTCCTGCTCGTTGGGTTTGCGATGCTTGCATTCATCTGTGCCATCGCCGCATTGGGGACGGTCATGCGCCCTGCCCGCTGGTCGGATCGTCGGTCGGCACAATTCTAGGCTACTACGCAGGAAGATCCCTTCGACCAGCCGACCATAGCCATTTAATACGCTACCAACGCCCTCCGTAAAAACACTGGTTCAGATCCTTCCCTCCACTCCACAACCCCGCGCTAGTTCAGGAAAAACGGCAAGCTGCCTTGTGAGACTCGCCCTTTCCATCCGAGTGCTATAGTTGTTGTACGCAACAATATATTACTAACGGGATGGGGGAAGCGCCATGAACGCACAGATGATGAAATCGACGGTGGTGATTGCGATTGGGCTCATGTTATTCGTCGGTCAGGGTTGCAGCATGAAGTGGTTGCAGTCGGATGGCGACCAAACCGGAGGGTCTGCGCAGGGCAATAGAGCTGGCAGCGGTTCTGGCTTCGAGTGGAACGGCCAAGGCATCAACCCAAACATCCCGGAGATGGGGCAAGGCGGATCGAATAGGGGATTGAGCGGGTTCTCGCGTAATCCCTCTGAAGAGTATTTGGGACAGGGGGGTGGCATTGTCTCGCAATCTTCTTCGGGAATGAGCGCGCGCCAACGGGCTGAGGTGACCAAAGAAGAGAAAGCCGCAATAGAAGCCGGTTTGCAAGATGTCTTCTTCGGCTACGATGAGTGGACGCTGTCCGATAAGGGGATGGATGCATTGGATCGCGATGCGCGTTGGCTGAAGGAGCATCCGGGCGCTGTGATGAAGGTCGAAGGCCATTGCGACGAACGAGGCACTGCCGATTACAACGTGGTGTTGGGTGATAAGCGGGCCAAGACCGCTCGCACCTACCTGACGGAAGTGGGTGTGAGCCCCAAGCAGGTTGCCATCGTCTCTTACGGGAAGGAGCGTCCGTTCTGTCGCGAGCACGATGAATCCTGCTACCAGCAAAATCGTCGCGGACACGTCTTGTTGAACATGAAGAAATAGAAACGGTTCCTGGGGGAGTCGAAGACCCCGGCGTGCTCAAGGAAAGGAGACGTCGGGGTTTCTCTTTGCAGCGTTCGAAGAAGTCAGAATCGGTTGTTCCGGTCGACGCCCGAGGAGGAGTAATCGAATGGAGAAACGAAAGCAACCCCGCTTCACGGCGCAGTTCAGAAGCACGTTCTCCGGGGGACAGCGCGAAGGACAGGGCCGCACACTGGATATGTCCGCCGGTGGTTGTCGGGTCGAAACGGAGGTTCCGGTCGTGGTGGGCGCATCGTTCGAATGCCGGATCTATGTGCCGGGGTTCGACTGGCCTCTTCGCATCGAAGAAGCCCAGGTCCGCTGGATCAAGTGCAACGTCTTTGGGCTCGAATTTACGAAGATCGGTCCGGATGAGCGAGTGAAACTCAAGAAGCTTTTATCAGGGTTGAAAGTCGAACTTGCCACGCAATCTCGTCTCTGAGATAGCTCCATCAGCTATATTCCGTTTTCCAGCTGAGTAGCAGGGTCCAATCGACCTGGCTTCGCTCGTTGTCTCGGCCACGGCTATGGTATAAATCATCCACTGAAAGAAACGAGCGTCGGCCACGACAGAGTTCAACAGCTGAGATGAGGGAGGAGTCGTTAATGGGGCAGACGTCATCGGCAGGGAACAAAGCTGGAGAGGTGGCCACACTAGCAGGCGGATGTTTCTGGTGCCTTGAAGCGGTGTATGACCAGATGAAAGGGGTGCAATCCGTTGAGTCTGGTTACATCGGCGGCCAGACCAGTAGCCCGACTTATGAAGCCGTGTGCAGCGGGCGGACTGGCCATGCAGAAGCCGTACGCATTACATTCGATCCTGCCGTCATCACTTATCGGGAGTTGCTCGAAGTGTTTTTCGTCACCCACGACCCCACGACGCTCAATCGCCAGGGCCACGATGTCGGATCGCAATACCGATCGGCTATTTTCTTCCATACGCCGGAACAAAAGCAGATCGCGGAAGAAGTCATGGCAGCTTTGACGAAGGAGCAGCTCTATCCGAACCCGCTTGTGACGGAAGTAACGCCGGCCGGCCAGTGGTACGAAGCCGAGCCCTATCACCAG
>JBKJWE010000046.1:0-15618 GCA_046717045.1 Nitrospiraceae bacterium
GTCATTACCGGGGCGGTGACATCCGCACAGAACATCATCAAGAGCGTCAATCGGGCCGGATTGGATGTTGTGGATATCGTGTTGCAACCCTTGGCCTCCAGCGAAGCGGTCCTCAGCCAGGAAGAGCGGGATCTCGGTGTCGTGATGGTGGATCTCGGGGGAGGGACCACAGATCTCGCGATCTTCCTCGATGGGAGTATCCGGCATTCGGCTGTCTTGCCGATCGGCGGCCAGAATCTGACGAAAGACCTGGCGATCGGATTGCTGACATCGCAGACGGAGGCGGAAAAAATCAAGGTGCAGTACGGCATCGCTCGAACGGAATTGGTGCAGGGCACCGATATGGTGGAGGTGCCGTCGGTCGGCGACCGTCCGGCTCGGACTTTCTCGCGACGGGATATCGCAGAAATTCTTGAACCGCGCGTCGAAGAAATGTTCGATCTGGTCAGGCGGGAAATTGCCCGTGCCGGATACGAAGGGATTCTGGGCGCCGGCGTGGTGATCACCGGTGGAACCTCGATGTTGGAAGGTATGCCCGATGCGGCCGAACATGTGTTGAATCTTCCCGCGCGCCGGGGTGTGCCGACCGGGATCGGCGGGCTTCGCGACATCGTCAGCAATCCCATGCATGCCACCGGTGTCGGACTGCTGCTGTACGCCAGGCAGCATCATGAAGAAATGGCGACGGCCGGCTTGCGAAGCGGGAAGCCATTGGGCAAAGCCCTTGCTCGTATGAAGTCGTGGATGTTCGAGTTCTTTTAACGTTCGCGCGCAGCGGATGTCGCCGCGCGGCATGCTTACAAAGGGAGGTGCCTTCATGTTTTCATTTCAAGAAGATGCCGTCTCGCCCGTCCGGATCAAAGTGATCGGGGTGGGAGGGGCCGGGTGTAACGCAGTGAACACGATGATCACGTCGGGGTTGGCGCGCGTGGACTTTATCGCGGCGAACACCGATCTCCAGGCGTTGGATCGGTCCCGCGCGTCGTACAAGGTGCAGCTGGGTCCCGAACGGACCTGAGGGCTCGGCGCCGGCGCCAAGCCGGAAATCGGGAAAGAGTCGGCGTTGGAAAGCAAAGACCACATCAGAGAATGCCTCGAAGGCTCGGACATGGTGTTCGTCACGGCGGGCATGGGCGGCGGGACAGGCACGGGCGCTGCGCCAGTCGTGGCGAGTATCGCTCGTGAACTGGGCGTTTTGACCGTTGGGGTGGTGACAAAGCCGTTTTCCTACGAAGGCCACCGCCGGATGACCCATGCCGAGGAAGGCATTCGGGACTTGCGGCGGCACGTCGACACGCTGCTCGTCATCCCGAACCAGCGCTTGCTCGGGATTGTCGACAAGGCGACGCCGCTGCTCGAGGCCTTTAAGGTGGCCGACGACGTGCTCCGCCAAGCCATTCAAGGCATTGCCGATGTGATTACGACGACCGGTCACGTGAATGTGGATTTTGCCGACGTGCGCACCATCATGTCGCACACGGGGCGTGCGGTGATGGGGATGGGCGTGTCGCGAGGGACGAATCGCGCGATCGAGGCGGCGCAGAAAGCCATTTGCAGTCCCCTGCTGGAGGAAGGCAGTGTCGAGGGGGCGCGCGGTGTGTTGCTCAATATCACGGGCGGCCCCAACATGTCGCTGCACGAGATCGAAGAAGCCGCGTCGATTATCCAGCAAACGGCCGATCCCGAAGCGAACATCATTGTCGGTCAAGTGATCAATCCCGATATGGGCGACGATCTGGTGGTGACCGTGATCGCGACGGGATTTGAGCGTGAGGAGCAGCCTGCTGCGATGGCCGTGTCGGCGGCACGCGGTATGCGAACCTCGCAGCAGGTCTTGGCCGGTGTGGGCGCGGCGGCGGAACGGGCGCATGCGGAACGACCAAAGAAAGACTTGGATCGCCCGACGTTCTTGCGTCGCATGGGCGAGCCGAGCAGCGTGATGGATCGGATGGTTATGGCGGACGATGAGTGGGATGTGCCCACCTTTCTACGCAAGCAGGCTGACTAAGTTCATCGGGTGATCGGCGAGAGGGCTGTATGAGAGATGCACCGGTGATTACTGTCCCTGCCTTTGCCTCATCGCGAGACGGCGTCAGTCATTTCTTCGGCACGCGCCGTCATGCGGAGACCATGCCATTTCAAGTCGGCGTCCCTGCGAGGGCCTCAGGATCGTGGGGGCGCGGATGGTGGCTGTCGGTCAAGCAGGTCCATGGGACCGATGCGTTGGTCGTCGATCGACCTCTTGCCGAGTCGGATCAGTTTGAAGGCGGGTGGGATGCGTTGGTGACTGACCAACCGGGTGTGACGGTGGCGGTTCGGACAGCCGATTGCGTTCCCGTGTTGGTGCATGACCCACAGCGGCGTGTTGTGGCGGCGATCCATGCGGGCTGGCGAGGGGCGGTCGCCGGTATTGTGACGAAAACTATCACGCTGATGGTGGCGCGCTTCGGATCAGACGTAACGGACCTACGCGTGAGCATTGGCCCATCGGCTGGTCCCTGCTGCTACGAGGTCGATCGCCCGGTACTCGAACAGTTGCCGGGCGCGCTGACGGATTGGCGCAGAGTCGTGCACGATCATCGCGGAGACAAAGCTCGATTGGATCTCAAGCAACTCATTCGCCGGCAGGTGGAGCGGCTGGGGATCGACGCGTCGAACGTATCGGCTGTGAACTTATGCACGATCTGTCACGACGACCTCTTCTATTCCTATCGGCGAGAAGGGCTTGTGAAGGGCACGATGGTCAGCGGCATCACGCTCGTGGCCGGTCGATGGTCGCGCTGACTTTTCTCCGGTAATTTCGGTAGAATATTCTCTCTTGACGGAACGCCGACGGTCGCTGATCCTATGGTATGGATGCACGGATTAGCCGATCAATTGAGGCGCAGGTCCGGCGTGTCATCGAGCGGATTGCCGATGCTGCTCGCCGATGTGGTCGAGCGGAGGATGCGGTCCGTCTTGTCGCGGCGACGAAATCGGTGTCGGCAGAGCGCATTCGTGATGGGATTCCCGCTGGGTTGACGGTACTCGGGGAGAACCGCCTGCAGGAGGCGCTTCCGAAGATTCAGGCGTTGCGCGGTGAGCCGGTTCAGTGGCATTTTATCGGTGCGTTGCAGAGGCGGAAAGTCCGGGATGTCGTGGGTCGATTTGAACTGATCCATTCGGTCGACACCATAGACTTGGCCGAAGAAATCGATCGGCGCTCGCAGGCCGCCGGCATCACACAAGCAGTCTTGTTGGAAGTGAATGTGGGCGGGGAAAAATCGAAAACGGGCTTCCGTCCCGATGAACTTGAACAGGCGCTCCCGTTCTTGATGAACATGGTTCATATCGGCGTGAAAGGGCTCATGGCCATTCCACCACCCGCATCAGATCCGGAACAGGCGCGCCCCTATTTTCGCGCCCTGCGTGAACTGGCGCTGGCGTTGTCCCGGCAGGCCAACGCCTCTATGACCGAGCTCTCTATGGGGATGTCGAACGATTATGTGGTGGCGGTCGAAGAAGGGGCGACCATGGTGAGAGTGGGGACCGCCATATTCGGTGAGAGACATGTCTAGTCCAGCGATCACGAAGAAGATCGTCCTTATTGGCGGAGGCCGGATGGCCGAGGCCATCATCGGCGGTCTCCTCGTCGGGCAAGTTTGTGCTGCCGATTCGATCTGGTCCACCGATCCGGTGGCCGAGCGTCGGGACCGATTGAAAAGTCGGTTCGGCATTCACGTCGGCTCGTCGAATCGCGAGGCAGTGGCATGGGCCGAGGTCGTAGTCTTGGCGGTGAAACCGCAGATGCTTGCCGAGGTGCTCGCTGAGATCGGCACGGTTCTGGCCCATGCTCTCGTCGTGTCTATCGCGGCAGGTGTGACGATCAAGACTATTATGGAACGAACGACGGGCGCGACACGCGTGATCAGGGCGATGCCGAACACGCCGGCGGTGATCCGCGAGGGCGTGACGGCGCTGGCATTTGGTTCCGCAGTACCCGAAGCCGATGTTCAGTTGGCAAGAACGTTGTTCGAAGCAGTCGGGCGGGTCGTGCCGGTCGAAGAACGCTTGATGGATGCAGTGACCGGCCTCAGCGGGAGCGGGCCTGCCTACGTCTTTCAGGCCATCGAGGCCCTGGCGGATGGCGGCGTGAAAATGGGGCTTCCGCGCCAGACAGCAGAACTACTGGCCGCGCAGACGGTGCTTGGGGCCGCTCGGCTCGTGCTGGAGTCCGGCGAACACCCGGCTCAACTCAAAGATCGGGTGGCGTCGCCCGGCGGAACGACGATCGCCGGGCTCCATCGACTTGAACAGGGTGGCTTTCGCGCGACGCTCATGGCGGCGGTCGAAGCGGCGACCAAACGGTCGCAGGAGTTGGGGCGCTGATGTTTGTGGTCGGGAACGTTTTACTGGCTGCCGCGACCGTTGTGGACTATGTGCTCTGGATCTATATGTGGATTATCATTGCGCGGGCATTGATTTCGTGGGTCAGCCCCGATCCCTGGAATCCGATCGTGCAGTTTCTCGATCGCGCGACCGAACCGGTGTTGGCGCCGATTCGACGGATGTTGGGATGGCGGATGGGAATCGATCTCTCGCCGATCATCGCCATTTTAGTCATTACCTTCCTTCAGATCGCCCTGGTACAATCGCTGAAAGAACTAGCCGTGAGGATGAACTGAATCGATCATGGGGGATACCATGAGAATCACACCGCTCGATATTCAACAGATGGTCTTTAGGATCGGGTTTCGCGGATACGATAAGGAAGAGGTCAATCGGTTTCTGGAGGAGTTGGCCCAAACGGTCGAGTCGCTCAATCGCGATAATGCGGTGCAGCGGGAAAAAATCGTGTTCCTTGAACAACAGTTGGCGGAATTAAAACGGACGGAAGCCACCCTGTCTAATACCTTGGTCTCGGCCCAAACACTTGCGGAAGACGTCAAGCGGGCGGCACAGCGGGAATCCGAGCTCGTCATCAGGGAAGCGGAGCTCAAAGCCGGTGAACTGATGCGGCAAGCCAGGATCGAGTTGGCCGACACCCAGCGGGACCTCTCGGGCCTTCAGAAGCAGCGGCTTCTCATGGTCGAACGATTGCGCGCGACGCTGCAGACGTTCGAGCGTATGTTGGAGGTGGAAGAGCACGAAGCCTTCCGTGAGGCCACCACGACCGCGGAAGACAAACTCGAAGGCGAGTCGAGTCCTGCCCTCTAACGGGGGCCAATTGGTCTGGATCGTGTCCCGTTACGACGTGTGTCGCCGGGTTCAGCGGCGTCGATAGTGTCCCACCTCTTCAGGTGATTCTTCATGTCTCCCAGTCGAGCGATTCAGGCGGCGCTGCAAACTGCCGTCGATGATGGGGTGTTTCCCGGTGCGGTCCTCGCAGTTCGTCTGCGAGGGGAACTCCGTTGTCTGGCCGCCGCCGGGCGGCTGTCATCCGAGCCGCCGGGTCCGCCTGTGCAGCCGGACACCATCTATGATCTGGCGTCGATTACGAAACCGCTCGCGACGGTGACTTCCGTTCTTCTGCTGATTCAGAGGGCACAACTGAATCTCGATGATCCCATCCAAGAGTTCTTGGGCGAGTTAGGCGGTGCGCCGATTGGGCAGGCGACGGTGCGCGATCTTCTCACCCATCGCTCGGGCCTGCCCGGATGGCGCCCCCTCTATGAGAGACTTGAGGCGAGAGAGAGTAACCATGGACGGCGTGATGGCATGGTGGAGCGACGCCAGGACATCCTGCGCTTGATTCGTGATGAGTCTTTGATCTACCAGCGCGGGGAGCGAAGTCTGTACAGTGATCTCGGGTTTATTCTCTTAGGATGTCTGATCGAGCGCATCAGCGGTCTGCCGCTTGATCGTTGGTTCGAGCAGGAGATTGCTCGACCCCTGAAGGCCCATCCGCTTTCTTTCTCACCTACGACGACATCGGGCATTGATGTGTTACATGTGGCGCCGACGGAATATGATGAATGGCGGCAGCGTCTGTTGCGCGGTGATGTGCACGATGAAAATGCGGCGGCGATGGGTGGCGTGGCCGGTCACGCAGGTCTCTTTGGAACGGCCGAGTCGGTGTTGGCCATCTCAGGGGCCTGGCTTGAGGCCTATCGCGGCAAGCCGTCTCTTCTCAATGGGGCTCTCGTTCGGCAGTTTGCGGCCAGGCAGCGGTTCGGGGATCAATCGAGTTGGGCATTGGGGTGGGATACCCCGTCAGTGCCGTCCTCGTCCGGGGCGCACTTCTCAGCCCTGTCATTTGGACATCTCGGCTATACGGGGACATCGTTGTGGATCGACCCGATGTGCGAGCTGGAAGTGGTGTTGCTCTCGAATCGGGTGAATCCGAGTCGGAAGAACGAAACGATCAAGCAGTTTCGTCCTGCGATTCACGACTTGGTCTATCGCGCGGTCGTGCCGGCGCAATAGGCGAAGGCCTAGGAGAGATCCGGGTATTCTACCCAGGTTTCTTTTTCGGCGAGGTACTTCGTTCCCTTGAAGTTGGCGCGAGTCCGCATCCGACGGAATCCAAATCCGCGCAATAGGCTCACGAGTTCGCTCACTGCAGCCGCGATTGTTGAATGCGAGTGCCCATCAACGGTGAAGGCTTCATACATAACCTTGGCGGCAAAACCTGAGAGCGTTCGGTTGACAAGGACGGCACGGTTGAAATAACGGTCGCTCGGATCGACTCCTTCGATCTGGTGCTTCTCGATCAGGCCTTCTTTTTTGAAGAGCAGCGGAAGGGAACTCATGACGACCTCCACGCGGACAAGTCACGCGGATCGACAAGTCCAATTATAAGGACGCGCTATGCTGACTGCAAGACGTTGACGGGGGTACATTGACAACCTTCCTGAGGTCCTCCTATCATTTCATCTCGCTCGCACCGAGCGACGACAATCCCGACCGGCATGAATATTCCCAACAGTTTAACCATCCTGCGGATCCTTCTGGTACCCGTCTATGTCGGGCTGCTCGTCTATGGACGATTCGATCATGCCCTGATCGTTCTGCTTGTCGCAGGCATTACCGATGCGCTCGACGGGACGATCGCACGGAGGGCCAATCAACGTACGCAGCTAGGGGCCTTCTTAGATCCTTTGGCCGATAAGTTACTCCTCACGTCCGGATTTATCACGCTCTCCGCCATTCATGTGATTTCTTCGTGGGTGACCATTGTCGTCGTCAGCCGCGACGTCATGCTTCTGCTGGGAACAGCCGTGGCAAAGTTGACGGACACCCCGATCGACATTTCCCCCACATTATTAGGGAAGGGCACAACATTTCTCCAACTGTCCTATGTGCTGTGCGTCATCTTCCTCAGTTCACATCAGCTCGATCTTACCCTCATCCATCCCCTCTTGTTTGGCATGGTTGCGTTCACCCTCATGTCAGGCTCGCATTATCTCTATCGAGGATACCGACGGCTCAGCATGACCAACATCTAGCACTGGTCGTGCGGACACGATTTCGTCGGCGGTGTATCGACGCGCAGATTGTGCATTTGTTTGACAGGTTTTGGGGGCGCCAGTAGACTCGCCTGGTAGGTATCATCCTCAGCATAACCCGGCCAATCCTTTGGCCCTATCGAGGGGTGACAGTCGCTCATGGCTACCTTTGCATACGTCGGACGAACCAGATCTGGCGCCGTCAAGAAGGGTGAACTCAGCGCCAAGACCCGGGACGAAGCGGTCGATCAACTCCGCAAGCAAAGCGTCGTCGTCACGAGCCTTGAGGAAAAGAAGGCCGGGGGAGGATTCAAGATCAGTCTTGGCTCCGGGCTTACCGATAAAGATTTGGTCGTGTTCACCAGGCAGTTTGGCACCATGATCAATGCTGGTTTGCCCCTAGTCCAATGCCTTGAAATTCTTTCTACTCAATCTGAAAACAAGGTGTTGCGGGAGTCGATCGGTGAGGTGAAAAACCAAGTTGAAGCGGGCTCGACCTTTTCTGATGCCCTACGACGACACCCCAAAGTATTCGACGATCTCTATGTCAACATGGTGCACGCGGGAGAAGTCGGCGGATTACTTGACACGATCTTGACCCGCTTGGCCAAACACATTGAAAAGGCCATGAAGCTGAAAGCACAGATTAAGTCGGCGATGGTCTACCCCTCTGCAATTCTCGGCGTTGCGTTTGTCGTGATCTGTGTGTTGATGATCTGGGTTATTCCAATCTTTGCCAAGATGTTCGACGAACTTTCCGGCGGGAAGGTAGGGCTACCAGGTCCCACGCAGATCGTCATCGATGTGAGCAATGTATTTCAGTCCTATTGGTATGTAGGAATCGGCGTCATTACAGGGATCGTGATTGCCATAAAGAAGTATCGCGCGACCACTCAAGGCAGGATGCAGATCGACAAATTTCTCCTCAAGGTGCCGATCGTCGGGGACTTAATTAGAAAAGCCTCCGTCGCCAAGTTTACGCGGACGCTCGGAACGCTATTATCCAGCGGCGTGCCTCTTCTTGATGGACTTTCCATCTGCGCCAAGACTTCAGGTAACAAGGTTATTGAAGAGACTTTGATGAATGCGCGAGTGAGTATTAGCGGAGGGAAAACCATCGCCGATCCCTTGGCGCAAAGCCAAGTGTTCCCCAAGATGGTGACGCATATGATTGCGGTTGGCGAATCGACGGGCGCACTGGATGCCATGCTTGGGAAGATTGCTGACTTCTACGAAGACGAGGTCGATCAGGCCGTCGCCACACTCACGTCTATGTTGGAGCCCATGATGATGGTGTTCTTGGGAGTCGTAATCGGATTTATCGTTATTGCGATGTATTTGCCTATCTTCAAGATGGCATCTGCCCTTGGATAGTGAGGTACGAGGTCGTCTATCCACCGTTCTCACGGGGTTGAGGTCCAGAGCCATCTCAACCCTTCCGTGCAAGATGAGACACGGATTGTCATTTCTGTTTTCCGCAGATTCCTCCCATAGCCCTTTCATGATCTCTGCATGAGCGACATTCGCAAGAATCTTCAGTGGCTAATGGTCCTTAGGGTGACGGTTGTTACCTTACTCCTGGGGCTTTCGCTAGTCTTTCAAGCCGTCAAGGGTGAACGAGTTGAAACGTTTTACGCCTTGATCGTGGCCACCTACGTTCTCACGATTCCATCGGCACTGATTCTTCGTGGAGTGACCGCTCCCACCTATCTCTCGCTTTTCTTTTGGTCACAGGTCGGAATCGACTTTTTGCTTGAAACTCTGCTCGTGGCGAAGACAGGCGGAATCGAAAGCCCTTTCGCCATTCTCTATATCGTGACGGTGACTGTGGCCAGTTTGGTGCCTCGACGCCGTATGGGGCTCCTGGCCGCCTGTTTTTCAATCATCTTATTTGGAGTCATGACGAATGTGCAGTTCTATGGGCTCACCGAGGCGTGGGGATGGCTTCCACCTAGCCGGCTGGCTGGTCCAGAGATCTTCCAAGCATTCGGGGTCTACGGATTGGCCATTCTCGTCGTTGGTTTGCTGAGCGGCACGTTGGCGGATCAGCTCCAACAGGCCGACCAATCCCTGCGCGAGAAAGAGCAAGGTCTCACGCGACTTCAAGCCTTTCATGAAAATATCGTATACAGTATCAGCAGCGGGGTGTTTACGGCCGACGCGATAGGGAGAATTACATCCTTCAATCCCGCTGCCCAAGAGGCGACGGGTCATGCGCTGGAGTACGTCATCGGCCGTCCTTGGCGCGAAGTGTTCAACTGGCATCCCAACCAGCAGACGGATGAGTCACTGACCACGGTATTGCCTGGCGTGATGCGCGTTGAAGTCGAGTGTAAGCGGGCTGATGGCTATCGGCGTATTCTCGGGATGACCCTCTCTCCTCTCCATGAACAGGGCGTGCAAACAGGCTTGGTGGGCGTGTTCAAAGATCTCACGCAGATTCGAGATCTTGAGGAGGAGATGCATCGCAAGGAATGGCTTGCCAGTTTGGGTGAAATGTCCGCCGGCATGGCCCATGAAATCAGGAATCCCTTGGGAGCCTTGGCCGGCGCGATGCAGATGCTGCGGAAGGATGCGACGGGGGATGAAACCAATCGGCGGCTGATGGATATTGCGATTCGAGAAGCGACCCGACTCGATACCATCATCACCGAGTTTTTGCAGTATGCGCGTCCCCCCGAGTTGAATCTGACGGAGCGCGATCTCAACAAAGTGCTTGCCGAGACGCTCGACCTCTTTCAACATGAAGCCAGAACTCGTTCCAACATCAGAATTGTAACGTCGATGGCGACAGGCTCTCTTCTGGCGCGCGTCGATCAAGATCAGTTGCGACAAGTGTTCTGGAACCTGGCTACCAACGCCTTCGATGCCATGCCTGAGGGTGGGCAATTGACGATTTCAACCCGCTGCCGGCAGATCGATGCCGGCGGGCGAAAAGGCGAAGTCATCGAAATCGCGTTTCTAGATACGGGCGAAGGGATTCCCAAGGAGAATTTAGACAAAA
The DNA here is from genome assembly GCA_046717045.1 of Nitrospiraceae bacterium. Classification (GTDB taxonomy): domain Bacteria; phylum Nitrospirota; class Nitrospiria; order Nitrospirales; family Nitrospiraceae; genus JBKJWE01. The sequence goes on from JBKJWE010000046.1 coordinate 10,432, forward strand.
TCTTCTTTCCGTTCTTTACGACGAAAAAACAAGGCTCTGGCCTTGGACTGGCCGCAGTGCACCGCATCGTGGATTTGCATGGCGGATGGATTAAGGTCGAAAGCCAGGAACGTCGGGGTTCTCGATTTGTGGTGTGCATGCCCCGGTCAGGGGATGATGGACTCAGGCTCTGGCATGAAGGACGAATGCCGTGGAAAAGATCTTAGTCGTCGATGATGAAAAAAGTTTGCGCGAGGTCCTGAGCATCATGCTTAAGCGGGCCGGCTATGCCGTGACCGAAGCGGCCGACGGCGAGGAAGCGATCGCTCACATCGGGAAGGACATTTTCGATTTAGTCATTACCGATCTGCGTATGCCGAAAGCCGATGGCATGGATGTCTTGAAAGCCGTCAAGTCTGCCTCGCCTGATACCGTTGTGCTGGTGATTACGGCCTTTGCCACCGCGGACTCGGCTGTCGAGGCGATGAAGCAAGGCGCCTACGATTATCTGACCAAGCCATTCCAGGTCGACGAAGTCCAGTTGATCATCCGCAACGCGCTCGAGAAGCGGCGTCTCTCGACGGAGAACGTGCTGCTCAAGCGCGAGATGGCAAGCCAGGCCTCCTTTGCGCAGATCATCGGCGAGAGCGAAGCCATGCAGAAAGTCTTCGACGTGGTACGCAAAGTCGCGGACGCCAAGAGCAACGTCCTCATTTATGGAGAGAGCGGAACGGGCAAGGAGTTAGTCGCTCGCGCCATCCATTACAACAGCGCACGGAGCGTCATGCCCTTCGTAGCAATGAATTGTAGTGCTGTCCCGGAAACCTTGCTCGAGAGCGAACTGTTTGGTCACATGAAGGGGTCATTTACCGGCGCTGTCGCCAACAAGGCTGGTTTGTTCGAAGTGGCCAACGGCGGGACCATCTTTCTGGACGAAATCGGCGATACGACTCCGACGATTCAGGTGAAGTTGTTGCGCGTGATCCAAGAGCGGGAATTCCGACGCGTGGGCGGTAACCAGGATGTGAAGGTCGACGTACGCGTGGTGGCGGCGACAAACCGCGATCTCGAGAAAGCCGTGGCCGACGGATCGTTCCGCGAAGACTTGTACTACCGATTGGACGTGATTCCGATCAGACTGCCGCCGCTTCGGTTACGAACCGGCGATATTCCCTTGCTGGTCAAACATTTCTTGGAGAAGTATTCGAAAGAGAGTGGCAAGCCCAGTCCAACACTGACACAAGACGCGATGCACGTCTTGTTGGGGCATGAGTGGCGGGGAAACGTTCGCGAGTTGGAGAACCTCATTGAGCGGGTCGTAGCCTTCTCAGTCGGGGCGCCGGTGACCGATCCTGATATCCGCGGCTGGCTCCACCGTGTCGTGACGCCGCAACAGCAAGGCGTTCCCACAGACTTACCGGACGATGGGTTGGACCTCGAGGGCCTCATCAACGGCATCGAAAAAGATTTGCTTTTGAAGGCGCTTGAACGGACCAAGTGGGTCAAGAAAAAGGCCGCGCGATTGTTGAAACTCAATACACGGTCTTTTCGCTATCGGTTAGAAAAGTATGCTATTAAAGGAGGCCGTGACTAAGTCGCACTCGACTCGCTCCGACATTACCGTCCTTGCCCCTGCCAAAATCAATCTCGTCCTGCGAATCCTCGACCACCGTCCAGATGGGTTCCACAATCTCTGGTCGATCATGCACACGGTCGGTCTTGAAGATGAACTCCGGATCAGCCTGCAGCCTAAGCGAGAGGACATTCAACTTCGCTGCGATACGGCAGGCTTGGCTGCGGACCAGAGCAATCTGGTCTACCGGGCCGCGGCGGCTGTATTGGAACGCATGCCGAAGCCGGTCGGCTTGCACATCCAATTGCGAAAACGCATCCCCATTGGCGCCGGTCTCGGTGGAGGCAGCAGCGACGCAGCAGCGACGCTCCTTGGGTTGAATCGTTTGCTGCAATTGGGGTGGTCGCTGGCAGAACTTGCTGCTATCGGCCAAACGTTGGGCAGCGACGTGCCGTTCTTTCTCTTTGCTCCCTCGGCGGTCGTCGCCGGGCGAGGTGAAACCGTTCGACCGGTGAGCATGGATGGAGTGGGCTGGGTCGTGCTGGTTAATCCGGGTTTCGGGATCAATACCAAGTGGGCCTATCAAGAACTCGCAGCGACGAGAGGAACGGTCCGGCCTTTGTCGGAGATTCAGCGTCACATGGATGGCCAGCGGACGCTCACCTGGGAGCAGGTCCGCGTCACGGGGGAAAACGACTTTGAGGCCCCCGTCTTCGCTGCCCATCCGGATCTTAGAGCCATCAAACACACGCTGCTGTCGCACGGTGCATCACCGGCCCTTCTATCCGGCAGCGGCGCAACGGTGTTCGGTCTCTTCGGCGACCGGCCGATGGCGCAACGAGCTGCCGCTCAATTTGCGCGGGATCAGAAGCTGAAAGTCTTTGTCGTTCCAACCAGTTCCGGTCCGTTTGTCCTCCGGTAGCGACGAGGGCCACAAGCTCAGCTTGGTTGACAAGACCCCGTGCCTTCCGCTAAAGTTCACTGCCTTAGTTGGCTTCCTCAACAGCGTGCAGCGAACAGGGGGTGGCGGGGTCGAAATGACGCCCACCGACGCCCGTCGCTGAGACGAACCACAGAACGAAATCAAGGCCTTCGCGGTTGCATCCGAAAACCCTTGGAACATCGATGAGTCAAGAGCTCAAGATTTTCTCTGGCAATGCGAATTTGGCCCTGGCTCATGAGATTTGTGCCTACCTCGGCACGAAGCTCGGCGAGGCCACGGTGTCGTCGTTCAGCGACGGAGAAATTCGTGTCAAGATCGAGGAAAACGTCCGTGGAGCCGACGTGTTCGTCGTGCAATCCACCTGTCAGCCCGTCAACGACTCGCTGATGGAATTACTGATTATTATCGATGCGCTCAAACGGTCGTCGGCCAATCGCATCACGGCCGTCATTCCCTACTTCGGTTACGCGCGACAGGATCGGAAAGACCAGCCGCGGGTGCCGATATCGGCTAAGCTCGCGGCAGATCTCATCAGTACTGCCGGTACTGATCGCGTGCTCACGATGGACCTTCATGCCGGGCAGATTCAGGGGTTCTTCAACGTGCCGGTGGACCATCTCTACGCCCTGCCGGTCTTGTTGGATTACATTACGAAGAAAAAGGTGAGCGATCTGGTCGTCGTTTCACCGGATGCCGGCGGCGTGGAGCGCGCCCGCGCCTTCGCGAAACGTCTCCAGGCCAACCTGGCGATTATTGATAAACGGCGTGAAGGGCCGAATCAAACGCAGATCATGAACATCATCGGCGATGTGCAAGGCAAGAGTGCGCTCTTGCTGGACGACATGATCGACACGGCTGGGACGATCGTTCAGGGCGCGCAGGCCTGCGCCGACAAAGGCGCCCGGGAAGTCTGGACCGCCTGTACGCATGCCGTCCTAACGGGACCGGCGCTGGAGCGGATTCAGAAATCCTGTCTGACGCAGGTCGTGGTAACGAATTCGATTCCATTGCGGGGCAAGGAAAAGTCCTGCCCGAAGCTACATCAACTGTCGGTCGCACCGCTATTGGGCGAAGCGATCCGGCGCATTCATGAAGATGAGTCGGTGAGTTCGTTGTTCCTCTAAGCAGCGACGACGAAACAGCTGACGACGACGAAAAAGGGGGCGAGGCGTATCATGAAATTCGATTTGGCAGTCACGGTAAGAGAGAAGACCGGGAAAGGCGCGGCGCGCCAAATCCGACGGGAGAAGAAAGTCCCAGGCGTCCTCTACGGACAGGGCGAATGCCTCCTCCTGACGATTCAACCGGAAGAGCTGATCAAGATACTCAAGTCTCAGGCCGGTAGCACTGCGCTCATTTCGCTGACGATTACCGGCGCCAAGTCGAAGCCGCAGCGGACGGCGTTGCTCCGCGATTTCCAAGTCGATCCCGTCGAAGGCAACGTTCTCCATGCAGATCTCTTCGAAATCTCGATGGACAAGCCGATCCGTGTGAAGGTGCCGCTGCACGTGGTCGGCGGCGTTCCCGCCGGTGTCAAGGAAGGCGGCATCCTGCACCACAACATGCGCGAACTGCATGTGGAGTGTTTGCCCTCGGCCTTGCCGGACTTTATTGAAGTCGATGCATCGCCGCTGAACATCGGGCAGGGTATCCACCTGAAAGAAATCGCCAAACGCGAGGGCGTACGGTACCTCGACGATCTCGAGCAGATGGTTGTGAGCGTCGCGGTGCCGATATCGGACGCCAAGCTCGAAGCCCTCTTGACCAGCCAGGCGGCTGGGCCGGAAGCGGCCAAGGAACCGGAAGTGTTGGCGAAGGGCAAAGCGGCGGCGGAAGGGGTGGAAGGTGCTGTAGCAACGCCCGGTGCACCAGCCCCGGCGGGCGAAGTGAAGCCCGGCGAGAAAAAGGAAGGGGCCGCTGCAGCAGCAGTTCCCAAGGCTGAGAAGAAAGAACCCGAAAAGAAGAAGTAGCGTTGCGCCTCTTCGTTGGACTGGGCAATCCTGGATCGGCCTACGCCCAGACCCGTCACAACGTCGGCATGTGGGTCGTCGAGCGGGCTGCGGCTCGCTGGTCGATCCGTTTGAGCAAGCGCGGCGTAGCTCAACGGGGGTCCGGGCGACTTGGGTCGGAACTGATCGAACTGGCCAGCACCCTCGATTGGATGAACGTCACGGGCCCGCCACTCAAGGGCCTCCTGCGCGAATACGATCTCACCGCCGACGATCTCGTCCTCATTCACGACGATCTCGATCTGGAACCGGGCCGTCTGCGTATCAAGCAGTCGGGTGGTCACGGTGGCCACAATGGGATCAAATCGGTGATCGAGGCCATCGGCACGCCGCAGTTCGTTCGAGTGAAGATCGGCATCGGCCGGCCCGCGCCGGGACAGGACTCCGCAGACTATGTGCTGGAAGCAGTCACCAAAGAGGAAATGGACGTGCTCGAGCCGTGTTTGGAGCGAGCCGTCGATGCACTCCAATGTGTGATCCATCGAGGAATTGAAGTGGCGATGAACCAGTTCAACGTGAAAGACACGCCCACTGAAGGGGAAGAAGGGTAGACGGCATGGGATTGTGTTGCGGCATGATCGGGTTGCCGAACGTCGGAAAGACGACGGTCTTCAACGCGCTCGTCGGCGCAGGGGCGGTGGTGGCGAATTACCCGTTCTCGACGGTCGAAACGAATGTCGGGA
>JBKJWE010000047.1:0-2623 GCA_046717045.1 Nitrospiraceae bacterium
GCATAGGAGTTCCACTGTTGACGGTTGCCACTCAGCGGAAACAACGACGCCGCTGCCACCGAGATGGACGGGATGGCTCCAAAAGATCGATATAAGACATACTTCGGCTGGATGAGAATATCAAGCGGGCGGGCCTGATCAGCTTGATAGGTGAATCCAAAGCCGCCGGCAATGATTTCCAAGCGATCAGTCAGGGCCATGCCTTGAAGGGAGCGAGCTTCAATCGTCGGCTTGTCTCGGTGGGACACCGTCAGACCAGTATAGGATTCCGTTTCGAGTTGCCCCTTATAGACGATACGGGCATCATCCGTGACGAAGGGACGAACAGCAAGCGCGGCTACCGGACAGAAATAGGCCGCGAATGAGGCGAGAAGGACCAGCGCGCCGCGTACGGGTATATGTCTCTTGGGGATTGCCAGCATCACCGGTCTCCCGAGCCTTCTCGCTCTGCAGGGAGGCCGTATGACGCTCCCGTCGTGAAACTAGGATCCTTTATTTGTTTTATACCATTAGTGAAATAGAAATAGGTTGTAAATATTTGGGTTAAGATCTTCTATGATTTTCCTATTGACAGGTCACTGATCATGCCAAGAGGCTTCCGACTAAGCAGGGGATTAGGCTTCGCCCCATCAGCTTACTGTCCGCGTGTTTCGGAATGAGGAGAAGAACCCTCTACCGATTTCCGCTAGCTTAACGGGGAAACAAATACCGTTATCCTGGCTTGCGCTGGTCCTCCGTATCAGGAACTGAGGGGGATATGGCATTGTTCTAAGATACTATAAGGAAGCCGCTTGGTTGGATAAGTGTCCGAAGCCAGACCAATCCGGTATTCTCGGGCCGAGCGCCCACACCTCGTCGATGCCTGAGGTCAACAGGACCAGCACACACCGCATGAGTGTCTAACCAATCGGACGCATGCAGCGGTTTCCGTGAGGTAGGGACAACAGAGGATCGTTTCAGAGGTTGTAACGAGCCGGGCCGGGCAGGTCAAGCGCAGAATGGGTTGAACTAGAGCGCTCCGGTCAGATAAACGGGCCCCGTCGGTTGGGAGCGTCCTCCCGGAGGCTCTAAGCTGACGGCAAACTTCTTCGCCCGTTCGAAATCGGAGATACGCGAGACCAGCAGGTGCGCAGTTTCTCCTGACTCCATGTGGAATGTCCCGATGCTTTTCGGTTTCTGATCGATCGCCCACAGCTGATAGACCGTTCCATTGAGGCATTCGGGAAGGTTGACTGCGTAGAGCCAAGTTTTCTTCGTTGCCGCATCGTATAGGAGGAACGCCGCCGCAGTCTTCGCCATCACCGATCCTGACATCGACACGATCCGGACATTGGGCCGGCGTAGCAGAGCCGCCAATTCGTCTTGGACGGTCTTTGCGCCTTGTGTGCCGGATCCCCGTTTGGCGATCTGGATGCGTGCTTCTTCGAGATCGGCATCGCGCTGAATCAACTGGTCTTTCAGCTCTACGGCATCGGCAACGCGCCGCTGAAGTTCCTCCTGCAATTTTGCCATCGTCTGTTCGCGTTCCTTGAGCTGTGTCTGCACGGCGGCCAGCTTGGTGGCTGTTTCGTTCGCGCTCGCTTCGAGCTGACGCTGCTTCGCGCTCTGGTCCGAGAGGCGTCCTTCATAGTTCCAGGCGAGATACCCGGCTCCACCCAGGACGAGGAGTGTGGCCATTCCGATCGCCCAAGGCAGAGCCCAGGAACGAGCCGGAGCGATCGGCGGAAACAGGTGATTCATCCATTCGCCGGGTTCGAGACTTGAACGTGCCGGCTCTTTCTGGACAGATTCATCGACGATCGATGTAGGGTTGCGCGCAGCCATGATCGTTGCCTTGAGGGCACGTGGAGGCTGCGTCGTGTGGAGACCAAAGGGTAAGAGCGCTGTGACAGCCTGATAATCTTTTAAGGCACTGTGACAGGAGGCACAGCCCGACAAGAGATGGGCTTCCAGCGCCTGCCGTTCTGTCCGGTCCAGCGCGCCGGCAGCGTACAACGGAACGGCTTCTTCAAGTTCATCGTGTGTCATTGCAGATCACCGTGGTCCCACCAGTGGCGTAGAGAGTCTCGCATCTTCGACATACCCAGTTTAATCCGTGTCTTCACAGTCCCTAATGGTTGATTCAGGCGCGCGGCAATCTCAGCATGGGAGAGCCCTTCGTAATAGGCCAACTCGATCGCTTGTTGCTGAGCCGGCGGCAGGCCGGCCATCGCAGCCCCGACAGCGATACGGAGTTCCTGATCGGCCTGCGTTTCAAAGGGACCGGGACTCAGATCGGCTACGCGTGAAGCCACGGCATCGTCCAGAGAGCGGTTCGCCCGGTATCCGCGTGCGGTTCTCGCTCTGAGACGGTCGATTGCCCGGCTTCTGGTCAAGGTGACCAACCAGGCGACAGGAGTTCCCCGCCCGACATCGTACCGGGAGACCTTTCGCCAGACTTCCAAATATACATCCTGTAGCAATTCAGTCGCTTCCTCCTCGTTCCCCAAAATTCGACAGGCCAAGGTATAGAGCAGTGTGCTCGAATGGTCGTAGAGTTGGCTAAAGGCTTGTTGATCACCTTTGGCCACACGAGTGAGCAACGCGGGATCTAGTGTTGAGGCGGCGCGGTGAGCAGGTGTGT
>JBKJWE010000048.1:0-5930 GCA_046717045.1 Nitrospiraceae bacterium
ACAAAGAGAAGCAAAGCAGTTGTGAAGCCTGTTGCGCGGAAGAGGGACTACACAAGGTCTTCCGACCACTTAGGTAGTCCCCCCATTCTTCACTCTTAATCAGCGGGCCGGAGGTTGGACCCCTACATGGCCCATATCGCGTGGCTTTGGTTACTGCCTTTTGTGTGGATAAATCTCTTCACGAAGCAGTATCAGCAAGCTTTTTTATCCAATGCCTACCAGTTTGTAACTGACGGTCGTCGAAGGAACCACAACCGATTTTGAGCGGAGGTTCTGGAAGCATTTCGAACTTCACGTGGAGGCCATCATGCCAACTTTTGAAGGGTTCTCTGTCCCTTCTGTCAATATGATCCGTCTGTTCAAAGAGATCGCCTCTTTCTTGACACCGTTGTGCGGACCCTGGAGTTTAAGGACTACTCGACGATGTGACATTACACCAAAGCCGGCTTATGGATAAAAGATGCGAAGGCGACCGTTGGGTTTTGGTGGTGTTACCCAGATTTCAATGAGATTGAGCATGAAAATGTATTCGCCGTTTTGTTAGACGGTGAGAGTAAACTTATACCGCTGGCGACCTTCGACGAAGTCATGACGTCGTGCCAAGTGTCCGAGGCCTCAGATGTGCGCACAAAATATCTCATGGAAATATGCCGAAAAGTCAGACAGGCGATTGCGAGATACTAACCGTGTAACCATCTCGACCATAAAGGCGGAACAGTGTGAACGCTGATCGTCCCAAACGCGAAACCATGTGCATCGAAGAAGCGACCGTCTCCAACATGTGGGAGATTGCCGCTATTGTGGAAGTGCTTGAACCTTGAGGCGAGGGGCACGGGCTATCGCCTCTCAGGCTGCGTGAGGGCTATCGGCCTGCTGTGATCGGGGAAAAGTCCCCTTTGTCTTCCGGCTTCCACTCTACTGCAAGACGCTGAGCTTCGGCGACCTGGCGTGGTTCCATCTGTTTGGCAAGGGCGTCACGAATCTCTAAGGATCGCTTCTCTCCATATGCTGCGGAGAGGTTGTACCACATGTGCGCCTGGACTAAGTCCCGGGGTACTTCTCGCCCCTGTTCATACATACGCCCAAGTTTCGCGAAAGCGAGAGCATCTCGTTGCGCTGCGGCCTTGCGAAACCAGAACAAAGCCCCCTGGTTGTTTTCGGAGACCCCATATCCCAAGAAGTACAGAGTTCCGAGGTTGACTTGCGCTCCCACATGCCCTTGTTCCGCAGCCTTCCTAAACCAAACACTCGCTTGCTTAAAGTTCTGGGGTGCACCGCGGCCATCGTAATACAGCAGACCGAGTTGGTTCTGGGCATCCATGTTCCCTGCTTCAGCTAACTTGTGGAGGTATTTCGCATTTTCGCTCCCCTCTTCAGAGGGTTTGCTGAGTTTTTCCGCTCGCTCATGGAACCTGCTGAGTGCTGCCACCGGCTCAGGCGACTTATTGAGGGCTTTCACAGGTACAGGCGAGTTACTAGCTACAGTTGCTGGCAGAGGGGATCTCCGGACTTCCTTCACCGGTTCAAGGGACTTGCTCACTGCTGGTGCCGGTTCAGGGGATCTCCGGACTTCCTTCACCGGTTCAGGGGACTTGCTCACTGCTGGAACGTCCGCCCGGCACATGTCCTTGGGATAGAAGGCACGCGTCGACTCGTCCACTTGGACGAGGTACCCCGTCCAGCCCTTCTCGCCGTACGGGCCGGTATAGAGGATCTGCCCGTCGCCGTCCGTGCATCGGATCTGCTGCGTTTCCTGCAAGGGCACCGCGCAACCAAGCAGCAACCCCACGGAGACCAAAGCGATGCACATCTTGTTAAATTCGCCCATGTGCCACCTCCGGATTTTGAATATCATCGGCGCCTCCCCCTTGTCATGCTAGGACGTCACAGGCGCAGGAGGCCATTTCTTGACCAGAGCGCAGGCGAAGGAACAAGGGGATCTGAAAAAATGGAACTTCAAAAGGTGACATCGAATCTGCCTAGAGCTCGAAGGCGAAGAAGTTGGACTGCTAGCGACGCCAGAAGTGATAAAACCGATTTCCGCACTGCCTGCAGTGCTACGGAAAGCATCGTTCTCTCGAAATGAGAACAACGCGCAACCGACTTCTTCAGATCTTCGAGATCCGTGATCCAAACTGGTAGCACACTATTCACGATGTGCCCCTTGTCACGCTAATAGGAAAGAGGTCCGCCGCCCCCATCGCATCACGGAGACGACGATCAAAAGGGGCCGCTACTATGTGTATGACTAGCCGAGTCCTAACGCATTCTTTCCTTCCCCGCATTGTCATCACGCTCGCTTCTCAGTTTCCGTCAAGAGAACGGGATCAACTGCCCCTGTTTTAACCGTTGTACGTCTTCGGAAAGATCAGTCCAGCTCCGTTCTCGAAAAGCCTTCAAAAAGTCTTCCTGCTGCTCGCGCAATGCGGCCAGTCTGTCAGCAGCATCCATGAGGAAATCGTGGGGAGTCATAACAGGGAGAGCCTACCGCACCTTCGGAACGTAATGCAATTTGCTGCCAGGTATCGAAGACTCACCACAAGAATACGTATATTTCACAGCTACGGAGAGCAGAGGTGACTTGCGGGTAGTGCGTCTTCCCCCTACAATGCCGCCTCGTGAAAAACGTATCCAGAGTGCAAGTGGTTTCAGAATCCATTTAAGAACCCGCACACCGCTACTCCTACGACAATCTTACCTTCACTCATAGTAAAATGGTTGCCTAAAGGTTGGGACTTGGTTCTTAGTCAGTTGGCTGCCTTATTTATATATAGGAGGGCCGTTGACATGCACGTCCGCTTCTATGAACAACGCCCAGACGGTCCCGAGGAAGTCGGGGCACTCGTCCTGCGCGACGGCCGCCTGGTCGCCGAGCCGCCTGATTCGATCTCCTTGAACAACGTCCTGGCTGAACCGGTGCGCGTTGACCAGGGGAGCAAGCCGCCACTCTGGTTCGACCCGGTGCGCCAGCCGCAAGAATTCTTGAGAGCGCTGCCGACCGCCTATCACGGGACCTACTTCTGGGCGGGGAAGGTTGAGGACTGAGATGACTTTCAAAGAGCGCCTATTCCGTAGCGCCCTGAGTCGAGTCTTTATGCAGCCATGTCCGAATGTCATCTCACACTCAGGAGATGAAGGCACGAAGATCAACTGTTTCGTCGCGTATGTGGTCGCGTATGACGGCAAGCCCTACCTCCTTCTCGATTCCCTGAGCGGTGACTTCGTCTCTTGTCGTCGGTGGGACGGTAAGTCGTTCTCCATGAAGGGAGAAGATCGTGTGTGTAACCTCTTGGACAAGGAACTCTGCATTATTCATTCCTACGGACTGGAGCAGATCGAATGCCGGGGAGTGGGGAACTTTCTATGGCATTGCTACATCGGCTTCCCATATATCCGAGCGGCTGAGCGATTGCCAAACCTAGTGGGTTGGGTCAAGCGAGCCGCGCTCCATATGAAGCGGCCGAGTGAGTGGTACAGTCAGAAGGATTTCCCCTGGATATTAGGGCCGATCTTTATTGTGTGCAGTTTCCTTATGGTGTGGTCGAGCAGCGATCGCAACCAGATCATCTTCGACAGCGCCGTCGGTATCAATGTCAGCGTGATTTTCTACGTCCTTGTCGTGTGGCTACCCGAGCGCAATAAGTGCGAGCGAGTGCGGCGAAACCTTCACCTTCAATACGACTCCTTCAAGGAAGAATGTATCAGCATCTTCCTGTCAACCCTGCAGGGCGGGTACGGTCTCGATGAGATTAACCGGCTGAAAGACCGCGACGAATTCCGCCGGTTCTTTAAGGAGCCCTTCTCGTCCGATCAAATTCGGTGGGACGCAGTCACGAACGGGCTCGACGATGAGCATATCAAGCTTCTCGCGATTGAGTTTGAAATCCTCAGGGACGAACTCCACTTCACCTTGAACGCCATTGACGTTGACAATCCAGAAGCCCTTGCGTTCTTGAAGCGTCTTTCTCAGGAACTTTACCGAACCAAGCACGTGTCGCCCGGATACGACGACAAAAAAACGCTGATGAGATTTCTGTGGGCAGTCCACACCGGCTGGAGTTGGATAGATGGGTATACCAAGAAAGACGTGCTCGCGCAGACGATCGAATCCATTTGAACGGGTTGCTGGATAATACAAGGAGGAAGCCATGGCGCGACGTGGTGATGCACTCTATCTGCGGCGGAGCCGCGTGCGCGCCTCGCAGCGATCACAGTTTAGCGGGCAGGCAGCACCATCATGAAAGTCCGCTTCTTCAGACAACGACCAAATGGCAGCGAGGAAGTCGGGGCACTCGTCTTGCGCCAGGGGAAGCTGATGCCTGAGCCGCCAGACTCGATCGCCCTCAACGGTATCCTGGACGAGCCGCCGCAGGTCTTTCAAGAGGACGGACCTCCGAAGCTGATCGACCACAAGGCAGAGCCCGAGGTGTTCCTGCGGGCGCTCGCCTCGGTCTATCACGGCACCTACTTCTGGGCGAGCACGGTCGAGGACTGAACGAGCAAGGAAGCAGCACACAAGCGAGACGTACAGGGAGGCTGAGCGATGGCCCGCACTCGGAGCGTGTTCCTCGCCCTGGTGATCCTAGCGACCGTGCTCACCAGCTGCGCGACGGTCGTCTGCGATCCAGATGATCCTCAATTCGGAAAAGATTGTTACGAATGCACACGCAAGGCGACGGTAAAGGCCAGGCAGGTCGATCCAGACACAGACAGTCGGCTCAGCATCAAGGACCGGATCAAGGACCGGACGGAGGAGTGTCTGAGAGAGCGGGGCTACATGAAGCAGAAACAGGAGGACCGACCATGATCTGCGCGATATACGCGAGAAAATCCACCGAACAAAATGGCGTGACCGAGGAGGAGAAGTCCGTCACGCGCCAGATCGAACACGCCACGGCCTACGCACAGCGCAAAGGCTGGACCGTCAGCGAGCTAGATTCCACCGACTTACCCGCATTTCCCGCGAATTTGGTAACTTTATGAACTCGTTTGGTTAATGGAGGTGTCATGAACATCGTGCACTCGGTTGCTCTTTTTCTCCTCGCAGGTTTTTGTGAAATCGGAGGCGGCTACCTGGTTTGGCAATGGTGGAGAAACGGATCGCATTGGGGCACGGGTGTCATTGGGGCCACCATACTTATTCTCTATGGCATCATTCCGACATACCAGGCGGCGAATTTTGGCCGCGTCTATGCTGCCTATGGCGGCTGGTTTGTCGTGTTGTCGGTGCTGTGGGGCTGGGGGATTGATCATATTGCGCCTGATCGTTATGACTTGTTGGGCGGTCTCCTATGCCTACTTGGTGTGGCGATCATGATGTATGTGCCGCGTTGAAACCGTTCTGCTCCCCGATTCGCCTCCATGTGCTCGGTCGGGATGGCGACGCATCGATGTAGGTAACGCTGTTAGAATAAGGCTCATGGACGAATGCTGTAGGGTCAACGTTATTTCAGAGCAGCAACGGCACGTCTGTACAGTCGTCCTCATAATATACGTCTCCATGTTTCTCGTGGAGGCGACAGCGGGTTCGGTGACTGGCCCGAGGGGTGTGTGCTGCTGCAGCGACTGTTGGCTTGATGGGGCCCAGGAACAGGTGGGTGTCTTGTTCCTGGAGCAGGAAACAGAAACTCAGGGGCCCCTCGCAGGAGCAATCGCCGCTAGTTTTTGATTTGAAGATCAAGCTCTTTTGTTCTCGTCTGACCAGCCGAATCTCGAACGGTAAAATCATACTCATCATCACTCGTTCCTGTCGGGGTACCACTGATCACTCCCGTCGCGGCCGCAAGCGTAAGCCCGGCCGGTAAGGCGGGGCTCACGGACCAGGTGTAGGGAGGGGAACCTCCCGAAGCCGCGAGCGTGGCGGAGTAGGCTTGGTTCCTTCGGCCATCCGGCAGCGAGTTCGTCGTGATCGTCAATGGCGCTGTCGTGGC
>JBKJWE010000049.1:0-12777 GCA_046717045.1 Nitrospiraceae bacterium
CTGTCGGACGGAACGCCAACTAGGTATCTGCTAATAGCAAGCGCTCTCGTTCCAGCGGTCATTCTAGAAGGACGAGAGAGAGCAGACAATTGACGAGTGAGCTGCACCCAGGTTCGATTGACTGAGCTGCCTGCAGCGCAGTTTGTTGCAGCCCTTTTCGGCTCCCAAGCTCTTCGTGGCTTGCTTCTGATCTCTTCGAAGTCGTCTAAAGCAGTCCAAGTAGGCGCGGCAAGAAGAGTGAGATTTCCGGAAACGCAATTAGCAGGCTCAAGACTACAGCTTCGCAACCGAGGAACCAGCCGCAGCCTCTGAAGATCGTACCCAGACTCACTTCATCTTTGACAAGGGCCTTGGCAGCAAAGACGTTAAGACCCAATGGCGGTGTTAGCAGACCAATCTCAAGTAGTTTCACCATAAGGATACCAAACCAAATCAGATTGACGTCGTTCGAAATCAGAGCCGGCACAAGCACGGGCAGAGTCAGTAGCATGATGCCTACGGGCTCCATGAAGCACCCCAAAATTAGGTACGTCACGATTGCGACAGCAAACAACCCAACTATCCCGAAGCCCGATGCATTGATTGAACTGGTAACCAATTCAGGTACGCCGCTGAGTGCGAGAAAGCGCGTAACAAACACGGCACCGATAGCGACAAACAGGATAGATGCTGTACCTTGAAGAGCTTCGTAGGCACTACTTCTGAGAATGTTGAGAGAGAAACGGCGTGTTGCAACAGCTATCCCGACCGCACCCATCGCACCCCAGGCGCCCGCTTCCGTCGGTGTTGCAAGGCCTCCGTAAATCGATCCAATAACAATTACGATGAGAAGCGGCACCGGCCACGCCGCGCGTGCCGCCTTCCATTTCTCGACCGACGTTGCGCCAATATTGGTGCGCGGAGCAATGCTTGGATCGATGTACGCGCGGGCGATGATCATGATTGCATACACGATTGCCGTAAGTATTCCTGGAAGCACGCCAGCAGCAAACACTGCTGCAATAGATTGATTGGCAAAGGCGCAATAGAGGATCATCATCACCGACGGCGGGATCATCGATCCGATCGTTCCCGAGCATGCGCACACGGCAGTTGCCAGGCCCTTGTCATAGTTGGACCGAAGCATCTCAGGAATTGCAATTCGGCCGACAGCAACCGTTGTAGCAACGGACGATCCGCAGGCTGCCGCAAAAACTGCGGAGGCAAAATTAGATGCGACTGCTAAGCCTCCCGGCAATCCACCGAGCCAGAGGCGCATCGCGGCGAAAATCGAATTGGTAAGGCCTGACTGATACAGTATTGCTCCCATGATCAGAAAAGTGGGAATAGCCGAAAGCTCCCAGCTAGCGGCAAAGTCGTACGGCAACGCCTCAACAAAGCTAAGTGCCGTTTCATAACTCGTCAGGACGACGATGCCGCCTAGACCAACGATTGCAAGTGCGATTGCAATCGGCATCCGCAAAAGAACCAACAAGACAATTGCAACAAGACCGACAAGACCAATCGCGGTATCGCTCATCGACCATTCTCTCCGGCGACTAACCGATTAACGGTCTGCAGACCCGCAACCAAGCAGAGTGCACCAAAGCCCAACGGCAATATCCAACGGCTTGGCCAAGTCAAAAGAGCAAAATAGGGTGTTTGCGCGCGCTCGCCGGCGATGGTCAGCTCTATTGCGGCAAGCGTTGAGCGCCATGCAAAAAATCCCGCAACCAGACAAACAGCAAAATCGTTGCATAGGTCGGCGATATGCGTTGCCTTGGATCCAAAAAAGAACGGAAGCAAGTCAGCACGAATATGCTGGCCGGTTAATTGGCAATAGGCCAACGGCAGAAAGACCATGCTGACCATGTAGTACTTTGCGACCAATTCCGTTGTTCCCGGAATGGGCGAATTGAAAAAGAATCTCGCGATGACCTCGGCGCCGATGTGAAAGGTAAGGATGATTGCCACTAATGTGCCAAGAAAGACAAATAGCTTTGCAATCGCTTCCGTCAGTCGCCGAAGCGCTTCCATAATATCCGGCTCCTATACAACCCTAACCTCGACTTCGACATTCCCGCGCGTTGCGTGCGAATAGGGGCACATCTCTTCGTGGGCTATTCTAACGAATTCTTCTGCATCCTTCCGTTCAATGCCTTTAAGAGACACTTCCAGCTTCACGCCTAGCTGAAAGCCTCCGGCGTCGCGGGGACCTATGGCCACCGTTGCGGCCACAGTGGATTCACTGATGGGTCGCTTGTGCTTCGCCGCGACGGCACGCACAGCAGATTGGAAGCACGCTGCATAACCTGCTGCAAACAGCTGCTCTGGATTAGTGCTCCCCTCTGCGCCGCTGCCCCCGAGCTCCTTCGGCAACGAGAGCTTGAGGTCCAGCGCGCCGTCCGAGGAACGCGCGTGACCGTCCCGACCTCCGGTTACGGTCACTTGAGTCGTGTAGGCGGCTTTCATCTTCTTGACTCCTGTTTGTTATTAGGCCCTGCAGAAACGCCCATACCTGCTTACGAAGCTTTGTGGCTCCGCGGGGGTCAATGCCGAGTTTGCAGGCAAGCTCGTCTTGCATTCGCACAACGCGCGATCGAAGCTGGCGTCCCTGATCCGTAAGACTGATGCGGACTACTCGCTCGTCCTGCGGATCGCGCACGCGCGACACTATCTTATCGGCGGCAAGCTTCTTCAATAGCGGCGACAAGGTTCCGAAATCAAGAAACAGTCGCTCACCTAGTGCGTTAATTGGAAGATTGTCTTCCTCCCACAGTACAAGCATCACAAGATAGCGTGGATACGTAAGCCCAAGCGTAGCAAGATCGTCGTGGTAAGCAGCCATGGTTGCTCGTGATGCCGCATAAAGCGCAAAACAGAGCTGGTTGTCCAAGATACTTTGCGGTTCATCAACGGCGCCGCGCCAACCTGTTCGCGCGGCGCCATTTCGCTTGGAGTCCTTCACCTGTAAACCTCTTCTCCGAGCTTGCAATGTCCGCAAGCTCTCTTTCGCGATGCTAAATTTAAGGCCCTAGTGGCTGGCTCTGCCTACGTTTAGGGCTTCAGACCTTTCATGGTCCTTTCCTTCAAAATCTCCATGTACTTCTTACGATCGCCCTTTGTATCACTCACAATCTTTTCCCAGGTGGTGACATTTGCCAAATGCACTTTGGCGATTTCCTCGGCGTTCGTAACCCCTCGGTTCGACATGTCCTTGACTACGTTCGGGACGTCGTTCTTCTTGAAGTCTTCGACAATTTTCAGGAGGCCATCATCGGGCTTGATAAATACAACACCCTTTCTTCCGGCCTCCGCACGCGTTTCTGCATCGCGTCTATCGTACACCTCGACAGCGGCCAGGGTCGCATCCGCTGCGATATCCAGCAGAACGGTCTTGTCCTTCGCATCGAGACTATTGAACGTCCGTTTGTTTATTACAAACATTCCGAGCGCCGCGCTCGGGCCGAGCGGCAGCTCTAATACGGCTTTCGCCGAGTCCCACAACTGCAGATCGCGCATCCATACGACCGGAGCGATGGCGCAATCTACTTGACCGCCAGACAGGGCAGAAGCAATCTCGGTGCCAGGCAGCTGAACCGGAACCATACCGAAAGCGTTTGCCAGCCGCGCGGTCCAAGAGCCTGTTACGCGCACCTTGCGCCCTGACAAGTCCGCAGCAGTCTTCATGGGACTCTTACACATGAGGTGAAACGCCGGCGCGGCATGTCCGGATAGATAGATCGCATTCTGCGCGTCAAAATCTCCTGCGCATTTCGGGCACGACTGCATGACCGTTTCATTGACCGCGCCCATCGCCACATAGGGATCACTCGTATGCAGCTGAAGGTCGACGCCAATGTTCGCGTGCTTCAGTTCGCCGACAGTCAGAGGAAAAATGACGAACCCCATGTCGGCACCCCCGTCGCGGATACCCTTAAGGGTCGCCGGGCCGCTGAAGAGCTGACCACCAGGGAACACTCGCATTGTTAATCTTCCCGCAGACCTCTGCGCGAGTTCCGGTACAAATTTGGACAGAACCTCCCCCTCGACTGAGGATGGCGGAAGATAGAGCGAGTAGCGCAACTCGCGAGCTTCACTGGCTGACGCAACCAACATCCCAGCCAGCATTACAGCACAACGCAAAGTGTTCATGGTCACGTCCTCCGGGGTCGGCGCCGCTTGACATTTCGGGCCGGTTAAGCGTTACCGTTTAAATTGCATACGATGTAATCGCTTTCAACTCTTGTCTTACCCCGACAAGCTTGTCAATACTCGACAGCGATCTGGAGATCTTGCTTGGGGACTGCACAATGAAGAACAGTTTCTACGATGTCGTTGTCATCGGCTCCGGCGCTGCTGGCTTGGCTTCTGCCCTAGCGCTCAAGGAGATGGGGCACTCGCCAATCGTTCTTGAAAAAGCAGAACGGCTTGGAGGCGGTACCGTCGTATCGCAAGGCGGACTTTGGTTCGGTAACAACCATCTTGCAACTGATGCAGGCTATGCAGACTCGCGAGAGCAGGTCCTTGCCTACATGCGCTTTATCGGCGGAGGCGAGACGGATGAAGAGAAGTTTCTAGCATTCATAGATCGCGGGACCGAGGCCCTACGCTTCTTTGAACAGACCGGGATAAAGTTCGGCTTTTTCAGCGGTATGGCTGATCATTACTATCCGGCCGTCGACGGAACGGCAGCAATCGGAAGACTTCTCGAACCAGAACCAATCTCTGCCGATGAGCTGGGGACATGGGCTGAACGTGTTCTTATCCCTGCAAACGTTCCGTTGGAGCCAACCGGAGCAGAATTGCTCGCTTGGGGGGGCTTCATGGACGCAACAAATTGGGATCAGCGCGTCATAAATGAACGACGCAGCAAGCGCATGTGGTCGCGCGGCGTCGCGCTCGTCGCTCATTTCCTCAAGCAGCTGATTCTGAGAAATGTTCCAATTGAGACAAGCTCACCGGTTGACCGACTCTTGTTCGAAAATGGCAAGGTGTGCGGGGTCGTGGCTGGCAACAGAACAATCAAATCCAACGCGGTCGTCATCGCCACTGGCGGATATGAATCCAACCCCGACTTGGTGAGAACCTATGAGGGCCTACCCGGATGGCTATCGATGTTCCCGCCAACGCTAACCGGCGACGGACTGATCATGGGAACCGAAATTGGGTCTGCGGTTAGAACCATTCACAACAACATGGGACTCTTTCTGGGCTTCAATATTCCAAGTGATCGCCCTGGCGAACCTCCGTCATTTCGACTTTCAGGAATTATTGAACTGCTGTGTCCCCATACGATCGTAGTAAACGGGCGCGGATTTCGATTTGCGGACGAGTCATACTTTCAATCCCTCGTTCCCGAATTGCGCCGCTATGACACGAAGCTGCACACTTACGCCAACCTGCCGTGCTACCTCATTTTCGACGACCAGTTCAGACAAAAGTTCTCGTTTGCTGGGCGACCCGTCGGAAGCGAAATTCCAAGTTGGGTTGAGCGTGCCGATAGTCTTGATGGGCTAGCCCAGCTGCTTGACATCCAGGGCGATAGCCTGCGGGCAACGGTCGAGGAGTTCAACGGATACGCCCAAACCGGTGTTGACGGGCGCTATAATCGGGGGCGTTCCGAGTGCAACCTAGGCCGACCTGTCGCTTCAAATGAGTTCGCCAATGCGGCACTCGGACCGCTAAAGAGTCCCCCATTCTATGGCATTGAACTTCACCCAAGCGCATGGGCGTCAGCGGGTTTGCTTACGGACAGCAGCGCAAGGGTTCTACACACAAGGGGGCACCCAATCCCGGGCCTCTACGCAGTAGGCAACGCGGCGGCCCACACAGAATACGGCGTCGGATATCAAGCAGGCCACTCGCTAGCGTCGGCAATCACGTTTGCATACCTGGCCGCGGAATCGATTCGCGCGAGTGTCCGCCAAGGTCCAAGATCGGAAACTGCCAAACGCACCAGAAAGACAGGCAGTCGGCAGAATGCGTAACGACTTCGACGTTATCGTACTGGGTTCCGGCTTTTCAGGTTTGGCGGCAGCACTTGCTGCTTCCAGTCAAGGTCTGCGGACGGTTGTGATCGAGGCCGCCAGCAAGTTAGGCGGGGGGAGTGTCGATTCGTATGGAATTCTCTGGCTCGGCAAGAGCCATCTTGCCAAGCAAGCCGGGATCAACGACGACCTCGGTGCGACGAGAGCGTATGTGCGGTTTCTTGCCGGCGGAGAAGCATCAGACAAGCGACTCGATGCTTTCGTGAATCAATCGCCCGCGGCCCTCCGGTATTTCCAAAAATGTGGTGTGCCGTTCAGACTAGTCAGTAATTTCCCAGACCATTACTACGGTTTAGCTCCCGGAGCCGCTCGGCAAGGCCGAAGTATCGAAACTGACCTAATTCGCGGCGAGGAACTGGGAGCCTGGCAGAATCGTATTCGCCTTCCGAGTAATCAGCTCTACCAACTGACATTTGAGGAACAAGTCGCTTTGGGCGGCATGAACAGCCTAACAAACGAGAACAATCACCTTAACCAGCGGTTGAAAGACGATATGCGCGGAAAGGGACTTGGTCTCATCTCGCATTTCGTTAAATTGGCCTTGGAGCATAAAACTCTAATACTGACCAACACCGCTACGCGGGAATTGGTTGTAAAGCGAGGTCGTGTCAAGGGAATCGTTACGACGAAAGGTCGAACATTCACGGCGCGACTTGGCGTCGTGCTTGCAACCGGGGGCTACGAATCCAATTCAAAGCTGGTGGAAACATTTGAACGGATGCCAGGCTGGGTATCCCCTACTCCGCCAGAACTTCGCGGCGATGGATTACTTCTCGGTATCGATGCCGGCGGCGCAACTCTGGCCATTCGCAACAACCTAGTTAGTTTTTTGGGACTTGCTGTGCCAGATGGGGGCGGTCGGACCCGGTTTCACCCAGCCTACCTTGAAGAGCTTTGCAGCCCTCATACGATTGCGGTCAATCAGTATGGTCAGCGATTCGCGAATGAAACAAACTTTCAGATGATGGTTCCGAGCCTTCGTTTGTTTGATACGAAAACCCATTCTTACCTAAATTTGCCAGCGTTTCTGATATTCGATCAGCAGTATGCGGATAAGTTTTCCTGCGCCGGACAGCCTCGAGGCGCTCCAATTCCGAAATGGATACAGCGCAGTAGCTCGTTGCGAGGACTCGCAAGCAAACTTCAAATCGAAGCGACCGGCCTGATGGAAACCGTCAAGCGCTACAACGCGCATGTGCGTTCTGGGCGTGATGAGGACTTCCATCGAGGTGAACTCGCCTTCAGCTTTAGTAAGAAGAAATCTGCTTCCCAAAACCTTACCTTAGGTTCATTGCAAAAACCCCCGTTTTATGGGGTCAGAATGTGCACCAGCGGCTTCAGCTCAGTTGGATTGCTGACAGACGAACACGCGCGAGTAGTCGACCGGCGAGGCGAGCCGGTTCACGGACTCTTCGCCTTAGGCAACACTAGCGCGCACGATGAATTCGGCGTTGGGTATCAGGCTGGCTTCTCTCATACGTCCTCCCTGACGTTCGGCTATCGCGCTGTACGACATATGTCCCGCGGCGGCTAAGAGCTTAAACCGCGCCCAGTTCTCTCCCTCGAAAAAGATTTCTTCATGCTTGCATCGGCAAAAGCGTCATGATCAGCCCTCCATCGCCAGTAGCACTGCCGACGGCGGTCGGGTAGCACGCCGACCAATGTGCCAAACAGATAAAACCCGCGTCGCCAACCAAACATTCGGACTGGAGCGAACTCGCCTTTTGCCTACACGTACCGGCTTTTTGGCCGAAGCAAGCCAAGGTTCTCCCGAAGAGTGTGACCTTCGTAAGCACGCCTAAAAAGACCGCGCTTCTGCAATTCTGGCACCACTTGATCGACAAATGAGTTTAGCTCAGTCGGTATCGAAGCAAGATTGAGCATGAATCCATCGGCCGCCTCGCCTACCAGCCAATCGCCCATCATCTCCGCAGCCTCTGCTGCAGTACCAACAAAGAGAAGACCACCGCGCGATACCGCGTAGCTAGAATAGATTTCCTTTAGTGTGGGGCTACCCTGACCTATGAAGTCTGTCACACTCTTGAGATAGGTTTTTCCGCGTTCGGTATCTGCTGGCAGAAGAGATTGAGGAATCGGACTGTCGACCGGCACGCTCGACAGATCAACGTTACCAAGATCGAGCGAGATTACCTCGCGACCGACGTCGGGATGAATCCGTGATTGCAGCACCTCAAGTTTTTCTCGGGCTTCTGCACTTGAACGACCGATCACGGTCGTCAGGCTAACCAAGACTTTCAGCTGGTCAGCCATCCGACAGTGGCCCGCCATTCGCTCCTTGATGTCTTGGCGAAACGCCTTAGCAGCATCAAAGCTACGGTCTGCCGTAAATACGACCTCTGCTGTCTCAGCAGCGAGCGCGCGACCGGCCTCGGACCCTCCAGCTTGAATAATGACCGGGTGTCCCTGGGGTGGACGCGGAACATCCAATGGACCTCGGACCGAGTAAAACTCGCCTCTATGATCCAACGTGTGCATTTTGTCGGGCTCGAAGTATATCCCCGCATCGGAATTGCGCACAAACGCATCGTCATCCCAACTGTCCCACAGGCCCTGAACAACCTTCAGAAACTCTCGAGCCCTCCGATAACGCGTTGCATGATCTTCGAAGCGTTCTTTACTGAAGTTTTGCGCAAGATTCGGATTTGTCGAGGTGACGACATTCCAAGCCGCACGCCCGCCACTCAGATGGTCTAAGGATGCAAATTGACGGGCAAGATTGAAAGGCTCGAAGAAGCTGGCCGAGACCGTCGCCGCAAGCCCCAGTCGCTCAGTCGCCATTGCAATCGCGGATAGAAGCGTAATTGGCTCAAACTGCGCCATGTAGATCGGCCAGCGCTTGAAAGCCTCTATGCTGCCCTTTCGAATGCCAGGCGAGTCAGCAAGAAACAAGAAGTCGAAAAGTCCCTGCTCCGCCTTCTTGGCTACTTGCGAGTAGTGGCGAATACTCACTTCGGCGCCAGGCATGGCATCCGGGTGGAGCCAAGCAGCCGGATGGAGACCGAACGGATGGGCCAAAATGCCAATGTTTAATTTCTTCTGGACGGTCATCGTTGGTTACTCTTGGACCTAGCGCCTGAACGTGAGGAATGCGAAATCAGTCATAGTGCCTTTTTTAATACAAATCCCCTGACCAAACCATTCAAAAAGATAATTCGAACAATGCGGACGCGCCAAAATCGGCTATTTACGTGTGTTATCAGTGGTATACCGGATGTAGAGTCCGGCGGTAAAAAAGTCACGCATTCCTCTTATTTTTGGTACTATCCAAGTGTTGGAATCGTTCGGTCTATCGAACGACCCGGTGCCCTTGCGAGTGAGATCAAGCATGTTCTTGTTGCAAATCGAAGTGGAACGGAGACGCGAGGACCAGATCGTTCGTGAGCAGAAACAAATGGTCTTTAAGGACCGTGCCGAAGCTGAAGCCCGGCTTGAGTACTTCGACGAGCTTATAACGTGTCGCTTCACCCATTTCCTGAAAAACGGTGAGACGCTGAGCGTCCGCAAATGCACACTCATGCACACGAATGGTGCTGACGAAAGAATACGCTAGCCGCTGCAGCTCTCAAAATTGGCGCGAAAACCCGCGCAACGCTAACCAAAGGCCGGTCGCCCTCGGCTTCGCAACAGCAGGGTCAGCGCGATCACCATGTTAAGTCCGTTCCATGCAAGCCCGTTTAGGAAAGCTGCTCGATACGAGCCGGTTAAGTCAAAGATCAGTCCGGACAACCAGCCGCCAAAAGCCATGCCAACCACCGACATCATAATGATGATCCCGGTCCGAGTGGCCGCTTGGTTTGCCGGCATGGTTTCGCGCACGATCAGTGCGTAGCTTGGCACCAGCCCGCCCTGAAACAACCCGAAGAGAGCAGACACGATGTACAGCGACGTCAGCCCGTTGAAGAAAAGATACAGCATCAGCGCGGCCGCTTGCGCAATCGAGCCGAGCAGCAGTGTCACCATCCCACCATAGCGGTCGGCAATGAGGCCGGAGGAAATTCGGCTGACAATGCCGAAACCGAGCATCAGCGCCAGCATCTCCGCACCGCGTGCGACACCGTAACCGAGGTCACCGCAGTATGCGACGATATGCGCTTGCGGCATCGACATGGCCACACAGCAGGCAAATGAAGCAACGCAAAGAATCCCGGTGAGCGCATTCACGCTAATGCCGGAATCGACGCGCATCGGTGCCGCAGTCTGCGGTTGACGCTCATTGCCGCGCAATACGGCTCGCAAAACAAGCAACAATAGTACCATGGCCGTCGAACAAAAAAGACCGATGGCGACATGAGTTGTTCGCCATCCATACAGCGCTGTTGCACGTTCGATGATCGGCGGCCAAATCGCGCCTGCGAAATAGTTGCCGCTCCCGGCAATACCTATGGCGACACCGCGCCGCTTCACGAACCAATGCGATGCTTCGGCCATCAACGGAGCGAACGTTGCGGATGCGCTTAGCCCGATCAGGAAGTGCACGAGAATGAATTGCCACAGATGCGTGGACAGACCCGCGCCAACAAAGCCAAGGAAGAGCAGACCAATACCCAGGGCGATTGCAGGCAGAATGCCAAGTCTGTCGGCAAGCTTGCCCGTGGCAGCGCCGCCGATGCCAAACCCTAGCATTACCATCGTGAAAGCAAGTGTGCTGTCGGCTCGAGTTGCACCGAACTCACCTTGAACGATAGGCAATACGACGACAGCCGACCAGCTCCCGACGCCTCCGAGCGTCGCGATCAAAACGGCAATGCCTAGTCGGCGCCATGCGGACGGTGAATCTGGAACAAACGCTGCAGTAGGGATTGAGGACATTCGAAAGACCATTGGCCGGTGCGTCTCGTCACGTTCTCTGACATTGCACAAAGCTGCACAATCAGAAACATGGCCTATCTCATGGCTGTCCGCACGACGATTTCTACCGCGTAACCGGCTCGAGTTGAGCTCCTACGCGCTCGATAGGCAAAAAGATGACGTCTGTGAACGGGACCGGCAGCCGCCCAGCGTGAAGCTGCGTTTCGCTAAACAACGCGAGCATCCATTCGGATTTGAGGCGACTGGTGAAGCGTGACCCTCAATCCCACTGCCGTCATCGGTTCTTATAGACGTTTCAGTAGAGCCCTTTGGCCTTAGCAAAGTCGCGCAGTTCGCCGATATCTTTCGCGTTATACTGCAGGCCCATCTCAAATAGAGTATCGACCAGCGCCTTGTTCAACTGCTCTTTCTTCGCGTCGCCGACATAGGTGATTTGAGCGCCTCGCGCCTTCAGCTTGGCCGAGTCCTCATCGGCCAGTTTGTTCCACTCTACAAAGAACACGTCTTCGATTTTTCTACCTTCCGCAAGGAAAATTTCCTTTTGCTGTGCAGAAAGCTTTTCCCAGGCATTCAGGTTGAAGAAAATCGGATACGTCAACATGCCGAAGGTTGGACGAACAATGTATTTCGCGACTTCGTCCCATCGATAGTCAGATACTCCCAATACGGGCCAGCCAGCGCCGTCGACGATACCTTTCTCGAGCGCGGAATAAATGTCGGCGGGCGGCAGAACAACCGGCGAGGCGCCGAGAAGTTTGAAGACGCCGCTGTACGTCTGCGTACCTCGAATCTTGCGGCCTTGTAGATCGCCGGACGCTCCCACTGGTTGGCGCAGTATGATCTGCAGTGCGGTCCCTTCAGGTGTCTGAGCGAGCGCAACCAGTTTCAGACCGTTCTTCTGATAGGCCTTGTCGACCATCTCCCGAACGCCAGCTTCGCGCCACTTCTTCAAATCGCCGCCAAGCGCTTCAACCGCAAGCAAATACGGATTCTGCCCAATGTGATAAGCACCATGGGTAAACAGTATCTGGAAGACGCCGCTCCCGACCGGTTGCAATTGCTCGAAGGGCGGCACTGTCTCTGGCCCGCTGATCCTAAACGTGATGTCCCCCTTTGAGGCCGTCTCAACGTTCTTTAAGAAGACTTCAAGCATTCTGGGCCGGACCGGATAGTTCGAGTCCCAACTCGAGAGGACGCGAAACTCGGCACTGAAGGCCGTGATCGGCAAGAGAGCAACGCCCAGAACGGCAGCCACCACTGCGCGATACCACATGCGGATCTCCCCATTTTGAGAGTGAACCGTCTCGTCCACCAAACGGGAACGAACCCCGTTCTGCTCGGCAACAATAGAATTTCAGATGCCGATAACTGTCAAGAAAAAAGCACAACACAGATTTAACGATACGAGTCCCAAAAATAAGCTGCCCGCCCTCTCAAAGGCGCATTGTCTGCTGCAGCGCACGCGCCCACCACCATGCAGCGGGTAGTTGAGCGGCGATGAACAGGTTCACCCCTCTAACACCCCAGCTGCGACGAATCCGCCATCGACGAGAAGCGTTTGGCCGTTAACGAAGGACGCGTCATCAGACGCAAGAAAGCTCACCGTGGCCGCCATCTCCTCCGGCGTTCCATATCGACCGGTCGGAATGGCACGGATCAGGTTTCGTCGCATTGTTTCGCTGTGGAATTTGCGAGTGAGCGGCGTTTCCACCGGTCCCGGCGCGATGGCATTCGCGGTGATGCCAAGCGGCGCCAGTTCGACCGCCATTTGGCGTGTAAGCCCTATGATCGCTGCTTTCGAGGTCCCGTAGGCTGTGCGCTGCAGGCTTGCGCGAAAGCCGGAGGCAGAGGCGACGTTGACGATACGTCCCCAGCCACGCGGCAACATTAGACGGGCGGCGTGCTGGCCGCAAAGCAT
>JBKJWE010000050.1:0-4048 GCA_046717045.1 Nitrospiraceae bacterium
AGCCATTGCCTGGATGAATCCAGCGGCACACGTATTTGAGGGCATGCGGGCCGTGTTGAATACGACCACCTCGCCGATCCTTCATCTCACCTGGGCGACCGGCCTAAACCTCGTTTTGTTGATCGCCGTCATTGCGGCGTTCCATTGGATGGTGGCCCTGTGCCGTGAGCGAGGATTGTTAGTGAGAGTGGGGGAGTGAGGTAAGTGGTTGTCCAACAACGAACTTCCAGGCAATAAGTCGTTTGCCATTTTTGGAAGGGCTATGTTAGGGTACGGGCGTCTTGCCGCAGAGGCCTGGCGGAGAGATAGAACGAAACAGACAGGCCTGCAACATGGATGTTGCCTTGCCCGAGAATCTCGTTGGAAGTCAGACCTAAGTCGCCGCGAAGTTTGCGCCTTCGGCCCGCTCCTTCCCCCGTTCCTCGAGTTCAAGACAATGTCACCATACTCAAAGGAGGAACCCCAGATGGGTTCAAAGATCTATGTCGGTGGGTTGCCCTATTCGGCGACTGAGCAGCAATTGAGTGATCTGTTCGGGCAGCACGGCGCTGTCGCCTCGGCCCGGATTATCACGGATAAGTTTACAGGTCAGTCGCGCGGATTTGGCTTCGTGGAGATGTCTTCGGATTCAGAGGCTCAGGCAGCCATCACCGCCTTGAACGGCGCGGAGATGGGTGGTCGGACCTTGACGGTCAACGAAGCGCGTCCTCAGGAGCCTCGCACCGGTGGCGGCGGGGGTGGCCGCGGTGGATTTGGTGGTGGTGGTGGCGGTGGTCGGAGTGGTGGCGGTGGCAAGCGCGATCGCTGGTAGTCAGTAAGATTTACGAAAACCTACGCGGGGCTGCCGTCGAAAGATGGCAGCCCCGTTGTTTTTGCTTTCGTAGGAGCCTGGGTGCGGAGTGAATCAGGAAAACAGATGCCCGGTGGGAAGAACTAGTCGAACCACTCGTCCCCGTCCTTCGGGCCGCCTTTGCTGGTTTGGATGAGCGACTCTACCGTGGGTGGGGGGCCTTGCATGACCTGATTGACCAGCTTGATCAAGGTGTGGGGTTCAAACGGTTTTTCCAGGAATGGGAGGCGCCCACGTCGGATACCGTATCCGGCAAGATCCTTGTCCATATTGCCGGATATCAAGACGATACGGAGGTCCTTCCTCATCTGAAGGGCTCGGACGACGAGGTCATGACCATGAACATGAGGAAATTCGTTGTCTCCTGACGCAAAGGAGAATTCGGGTGGTGGGAGGACGAGATCCGTAACCAAGATGTCTACGGAACCCGAATGATTCTTGCAAATCTTCAAAGCTTCTGAGCTCCCAGTGGCCGAGAGCACGGCAAACCCCCCTTCCTTCAGAACGGCTTGGCAGAGCTGGAGCACGGCCACATCATCCTCCACAACAAGAGCCGTTAGTGTGGCGGGAGATGATGCGGGGGAATCTAGAGATGGCACAAGCAACCTCCGTGATGACGAACACTGCGCATCCAGCTTTTAAGATAGCCTATGCCGGGCGCGAACCCTAATAAAAGATTATTTTCCAGCAAGGTCGAGTAGCGAGAAAGTGCAATCCGTGGAAGCAGCCTCAAGTTGAGGACGGCCGGAAGTGATAGGCCGGCCAGTCTCGTAACCGGCTATATGTCCTCCTCGCTCCGTGCTTTCAATGCGGCCAATCGCGTCTTGTCCAAACTCACATGTACTGACTGTTCCCGGGTGACGATAACAGCGCCAGGCGCCTGGCCTTTCGCTTTTTTGACCCACTTGCGTCTGGTGAAAATCACCTCGCCCTTGCCGCTCTTCTTGAGGTCGCTGTAGAGCAACGCCAGCGTCGCGGCCTCTTTGAGCGTCTCTAGCGGTGGGTCCTTCCCTTTTTCTAATCGTACCACCACGTGCGATCCGGGTATCCCGCGAGCGTGCAGCCACAGATCGTCGCTCTTCGCGAGGTCGAACGTCAGCCCATCATTTTCAAGCGCGTTCCTTCCCACGAAAATCTGCAACCCGTCGGCCGAGACGAACCGACGAAACGGGCCGCGGCGTTTCTCTCGCGGAGAGGCTGCTGAGGGTATGCGTCGATGCTGTTTTTTTGGTCCTGCGGTGGGCGGTGTGGCAGGCGGTTGCCAGCTGCCTTGCTCAATAGAGATGAGTTCCTGGCGAAGCCCCACAAGATCCCGTTCGGCCTCTACGATCCGCGGAAGCAGTTCCCGTTGTGCAGACTCGTGCTTGCGATATTTTCTGAAATAGTCATCCATATTGCCTTGCGCGGACTTGACGGGATCGAGAGGAATCGTCACCTGAGGTAGGGCTTCGTCGAAATAGTCGATGACAGAGACAGATTGCTGTCCTTTTTTTATCGTTCCCAGGTTGGCCTTCAGGAGTTCACCGTATCGGGCGTAGCTGCGGTAGCGCTCAGCCTTGGCCAGATCCTCCTTCCAGGCTTCGATCCGGCGATGCAGTTTCTTGATGGTCTTCCTGAGCTGATTGGCTCGAGCCTGATGGAGAGCGGCGGCTGCCGTGGCGACGTCTTGCAGGAGGTAAAAAGATTCAATGGCAACCGACAGAGGAAACAGGGCTCCTTCGACAGGGCCAAACCGTAATGCTTGCCGTTGATGGGGTTCATGCGGTGAAGCTTGTGGAGGCACATATGGATGACCGATATGTGCCTTCGAGTGATTCAGGTCCTTCAGGATTTGGTGGTGTTTATCGAGCACCAAGAGGTTGGCCCGCTGTCCCGTCAGTTCGGCTACGATAATGCCGGGTCCCTCTTTTGTGGTGAGCTGTAGATGAACGATCCGGTCGTTCGGTACAGGTGTGATGGCCTCGATGCGCGCTCCCTGCAAATGCGCCCGGAGATATTGGCAGAAGACTGGAGGAGTCTGTGGGTTCTGAATGGTCTGTGTGACGAGATGCAGCCGCGCGCTGCCCGGATGGCAGGACACGAGCAGGCGATGGGTATGGCCGGGTGTACGAATCTCCAGCACAATCGTCCTCGCGGCCGGCTGCGAAATTTTTTGAATCCACCCTCCGATGAGCGCCGGTGCGATCTCGTCAGTGACGGCGGCAAGTTCTTTCGCAGTGAGTGTCATTAGAAGCAGCTCATGGAACCGGCCACTGCAGGAAATTCCCTGCGCAGAGGCACCCGTTCGGCCGGAACGAATGCCTATGTGGGATTCCTACGTGGTTCTTGCCATTCTGTCGCATGGGGCCAATTCGGTCACATTTACAGCTCTTCAGCCCGTCATTTTTTCTTCCCGCACTCTACGATTCTCGAAACAATCCCGCAAGTAAGCAGAATCACATGGTGGCATCCTGCTTGCTTCATACACCGTCATGCAGGCCTGCCTGACTCGGAAGGACTTCGGTCCGGGTTGCGAGGGCGGTGGGCATGCAGAAAGGTAGATAGGAGGTTCCCGATGCAATGCACCAGATGTGAAGGACTCATGGTCGTCGATGACTTGATCGATATACGCGAAAGCGGTATTCCGATGTGGATGCACGGCTGGCGTTGTGTCTCCTGCGGCAATATCGTCGATCCGTTGATTCTGCGCCATCGAATGGTGCAGGGTGCGGGTGATTTGCGACTGATGGAACAAGATCTGGCACCAGGACCTCGATTGGCCGACGTCCTCAAAGGGTCGGCATAGGCGATCTCGCGCCTGGCGCCCGATCTGCCTGTCTGAACCCCGAGGCCTGCAGCGCACGACCTCGGGAATCTCTAGCCTGCTCGTCTTCTATTTCCCTACGGATTAACTCACTGTTCTATCTTGTGCATTCCCCAGTGATCGACCCTACGTCTGTCGATCAGTAGCCCATATGACAACAAAGAGGCTACCAGAAACGCCAATAGAATAGCCGGCTTGGGGATTGAAGATGCGCCTGAGAGCAGAAGGCACCGCTCTTGCTGATGACATTCCTGCAAGAGAATTGTCTCTCAGATGAAGCGGCTAGGCGGCCATGGCACATACGAATCATGGGCAGTTCGTAAAGCGATCTGACGGGCTGAGTCTGATCCTCGTCGCGGTCCTATCGCTGCAGGGGTGCCTGGCCATTCCCTGGC
>JBKJWE010000051.1:0-8473 GCA_046717045.1 Nitrospiraceae bacterium
TTCACACACTTTTTCCAGGCTTCGTACCCCCCCACCTTGAGATAGGCATCGATATCCCAGGGGGAACCCTCGATCTTTTGAAGAACGCGTGATTCGGTCAAGACGGTCATCGCAGTCTTCTACTCCAAACATGCAGAAAGGTGAAGGGTCACTATACGAGGGCTCCCGCCTCCCCGTCAAGGAACAGAGCCTGAATAGGCCTGAATCTCAATGGGTTAGGACAAGAGTCCTAGTCGAATCTAGGCATTTTGGACGTGAACGGTTCTAATGAGGCGACTGGAGAGAACTAGGGCCGGTGGGGTAGGCCCACCGGCCGAAACTTCAGAGGTCTACTTGAAGTGGCTACCGGCACCCATGAAGAAGAGCATGGGAATCGAAAGCATAAAGTTCACACGAGAGGCCAGCAGTGCTGTCCGACCCCATTGAGCCATCTCCGGAGGTGCTGGGGTTCCCTGCGCCGCTGCCGTCACGGCGGCGATAATCTTCTTCTGATTAGGCCAAATAATCGCATGGACGTTGACCATCATGATGAAGCCCAGCAGGCCGCCGATCGCCAAGGCATAGGCTCCCGTCCCGCCATGCATGTACATCTTCATATAGAGCAGGATACCAGCCAGCACCGTCACGGTCGCGCCGTGACGGAACCAATTGAGCGCGGAGGGCATGAGCTTGGGGATGACAGCATTCTTAGTCGGCCCGTCGAGGCTCTTCAGGAAGGCGGCATTGATCAGGTTGAAAAAATAGAGCAGCCCGATCCAGGTGATGCCTGCCAGAAAGTGGACCCAGCGCAGTAAGATCCCGGCCCAATCGGCATCGCCGGCTCCCATGCCCGAGACACCGAGATACGCGACAATCAACACGACCGCCAGTGCAAATCCGGCTCCCATCGTCTGCATCGGATCTTCAAGAAATTTCATAGGGTCTCCTCGTTCAGTGAACTGCTAGGCGCAGTCTGTACTGTAGAGGCTCTTCCATTGTCAAGCGAACGAGTCACGCCATCAGTCGATCGACCGTCGCGCACAACTCACGGACGGTACAGGCAGATTTTTCCAACGCGGCACGTTCAACCGCCGTGAGTTCATACTCCACCACCTGTTCCGCACCGCCACGGCCGAGCTTCACCGGCACACCCACTACGACATCATTCAGACCGTATTCCCCCTCGCAGAGCACGGCACAAGGCAACACCCGCTTCTGGTCTTTCATGATCGCCTCGACCATCTCGACCGCTGAAGCCGACGGCGCATAAAAGGCGCTGCCGGTCTTGAGCAGTCCCACGATCTCCGCACCCCCGTCCTGCGTCCGTTTGACGATTGCGTTCAAACGATCTTTCGCAATCAGCTCCGAGACCGGCTTCCCTCGTACCGTTGTGTAGCGCGGGAGCGGCACCATGGTATCGCCGTGCCCACCCAGCACCATCGCCTGCACATCCGGACCCGGCACGTTCAATTCGGCGGCGATAAAAGCACGCATGCGAGCTGAGTCCAGCATCCCCGCCATCCCCAAGACGCGGGACTTGGGCAGCCCACTCACTCGCCGCGCCACATGGACCATGGCGTCTAATGGATTGGTGACGAGAATCAAGATGATCTCCGGCGAACGAGACACGAGTTCAGACACCACCGACTTCACGATCTTGGCATTCGTCGACAACAACTCATCACGGCTCATCCCCGGCTTTCTCGGAACGCCGGAGGTGATGACTGCAATCGACGATCCTGACGTTTCGGCATAACCATTAGTCCCCACCACCCTGGTGCTGTAGCCGCACACAGGACCAGCTTGCGAAATGTCTAGCGCTTTGCCTTGCGGCACGCCCTCGACGATATCGACAAGGACGACGTCATAGGCATCCTTTTCGGCCAACCGTTGCGCCGCCGTGCCGCCGACATTGCCCGCTCCCACTACCGTAATCTTCGGTCGCCCCATACTTCCTCCGAAAGTTCTAAGTCCTGAGTTCTGAGTCCTGAGCCAAGAGCCCCGGCCATTCGCCTGAGCGAATCTCAGCACTCAGCACTTTCGTCTCAGCCCTGCTTATGTGTGTTCGTGCTCCG
Source organism: Nitrospiraceae bacterium (assembly GCA_046717045.1). Taxonomy (GTDB): domain Bacteria; phylum Nitrospirota; class Nitrospiria; order Nitrospirales; family Nitrospiraceae; genus JBKJWE01. The sequence goes on from JBKJWE010000051.1 coordinate 2,055, forward strand.
TCCACCCTGCCACTTTGAAATTGATCGTGCAGACGAAGTTCTCCCCATCGTAGAAGTTCACCTTAATCTTCTTCTTGCCGTACGTTTTTGCCAGAAACTCCTCCGGGTTGTCGACGAGTTCTTGATAGCCGCCCGCCGGATATTCACCCAGGTCATGGAACACCACGATCATGCCGACCTTCACTTCTTGAAGAATTTTGGCCCAGCAGCGGGGATAGACCTCCCAGAACTTGGCCTCGATCATGTCCTTAGTCGGCTCGGGACGGTCCTCGCCCGGCTTGGTTGGTTGCGCGAACTTCGCCAGGCGACGGACGTAAGGATATTGATGCCCGGTAAAGAGTTTGTAGAGCCATGGCGGCACTGTCGGTCTGTCAGCGTGAGTGTTCATGCCATAAATTTTCAGTGTTCAATGCTGAATGTTCAATGTGTGTCCGGCAACAATGATTGCTCCTGCAACTCTCTCCACATTCAACATTGAACATGTACCATCTCATTTCCCGAAGGGCTACGTCGTCAACCGTTGGTAAATGCGCGGCAACCGTGAGGGCAAGGCCTCGACTCGGTCGATCACGGCAAACTGCACATCGCCGTACATCCGTCTGAGGTACTGATCAGCCTCGCGATCGATCGTGACGCAGAAGGGATCGATCCCCTGCCGCCGCACATCCCGCAACGCCGCTTTTGTGTCTTCGAGCGAATACTCATCCTTATAGTCGCCGTCGAGTGGACGCCCATCGCTCAACAGAATCAGAATTCTCGTCTTGGCCTCCCGCGCCGACAGCTTGGCCGCCGCATGACGGATCGCCGCACCGTCGCGGTTTTGCTGCCGCGGCATCAAGCCGCCAATGCGATGCGCCGCGGAAGTTCCTAATGGTTCATCGAAGTCCTTTACCACGAGAAAATCCACCTGCGCGCGGCCCTGACCGGAATAGGCGTAGAGCCCATATTGGTCACCGACCGCATCCAGGGCCTCGCACAAGAGGACCAAACTTTCTTTTTCGACGTCGATGACACGGCGACCGCCGTCCAGCTTCCGGCTCGTCGAGCCGCTCACGTCCACCAGAAACGCCACGGCCACGTCTCGTTCCTTCTTCTCGCGCCTGACATAGATGTCCTCGCTGCCTTCTATCCCAGCCTGTTGTTCAGCTTGACGTCGCACCACGGCATCGATATCGAGATCGTCTCCATCGGCCCGCCCTGCGACGCGTCGCAATGCCGGCGGCCGCAGGCTCTCAAAAAACCGGCGAAGCGACCGGATGGCAGACCGGTGCTCGGTGAGCGTCGCAGCCACAAGATCGTCGGAGCCGCTTTCAGCCGGCCGTTCGACCACGCGACACCAATTCAGCCGATGGTCTTGAATCGTATAGTCCCATTCGGGATAGCGAACGGCGCGGCCTCCATCCTGGGCTCCCTCCACCCCCGGGCGTTGATCCACATCGAGAGCCAACAACTCCTCGACCACAGACGGCATGGTGCGACGGCCGCCCAACACATCGCCAGACGTTGATTCCTGCTCGCCTCGTTTTCCTCCCGGACCGCCCTGCTCTTTCGCCCCTCCGCCTTGGCTGGCCACTCGTTCCATGTCAGATGGCGATCCCGCCGCATTGCCCGCAACGGATTCGTTCCGTTTGATGAATTCGGGAATCATTTCTCCGCGATAGACCCAGTTCGTCACCGGACGATACGCCTCTCCCGTTTGCTCGGACGCGGTCGGCCCGACGCCTACTTCTTGGACCTCTTCATCCGTGCATTCGGCCTTGATCATGTCAGCTCGCGGAGCGAGCAGCTCTTCCATGCGAACATACACAGCATGAGTACAGCGCACTGCATCTTCCGCCGTGGCAGCCGCCCTCAGGATTGACTGACATAACCCCCACAACTCGGACACTTCATCCTGAACGGCACGTGGAACCGCTGATGAAACAGACTTTCCGGTCGAAAGTCGCAACAGACAATCGACGATAAGCTCCTTCGCGGTCAGCCCATGCGCGGGATCGCGCGGCGTGACGGCCTCGCTCGCCAGTCGCGCGAGATCCCGTTTGATGCCTGGATACTCCCGCTGCAACAGATACTCGACCCGCGCATCCTCCAGCACTGTCCACAGATCTTGAATCAGCCGCGGATGAGGATAGAGTCGAAACAAGTCGGCCAGCGACTCTACGCTCGCACCCTCTCGGGCATAACGACGGCCCACCGTTTCGACCATATCTGTCAACGGCTCAAGTGTCAGCCGGTACGTGCCGAACTCCAGATGGCCGGCTTCGTGCGCAGCCATGACCAGGAACAACCGTTCATTTTTTTCAAAGGTCTGATAGCGCCGGAGACGTGCAGGCAACGAAATTGTCTTCCCATCCGCGCTCACGGTCGGACGCACAGCCGCATTCGTCATCGAGTCCGGGAGCGGCTGTATCGTGACGTCCAAGCCACACATCCCTCGTACAAACAATTTAATCGTGCGCGCCACCTGGCGGAGCGGCACGCCACTCAATGCCTCCTCCACCGACGTCAGCGCTTTCTGCGACTCCACGGCAAAGTAGGCGCGTGCGCCTTCGGGACTGTAGGCCAGCACCTCCATTCCGGCGTTGAACCAGTTCTCGAATCTTGAAACCGCCTGCGGTCCCTCACCAATCAAGGCAACAATCTCCGGGCAGCGTGTGGCATAGGAGAGCGTGGCTTCTGCATCCTTCTCCGCCAGCAATCCGCCGTACTGCACCATCTTTACTTGCCAGTCTGTCGTGGGGAGCCCGCGCAAGAGACGCGGCGCCTCCGCCAGCCAGGCAACGCCCGCCTCAGCGGAACGATCCGCCAGCGTCGCGCCCAGCGTCATGGCCTTCGACCGCACCAATGGTGATTCAATATCGGCCAAAATTGCCGGACTTGTCCGAAGAAATTCTATCGTCCCGATGTAGTCTGGTTTCCCGATTGCATTCGGCCGGATCAGCTTTATCGCGAAAGCCACCCAACCTCGCACGTTGTTCAGCGGCAGCACCGGCGCGATCGCGTGAATTTGTCGGATATACTCCAGACCGACAACCACATTCACGGCGGTCAACTCAACTCCAATGTCAAACCACGATGTGACCTCATGGGGCGGCACCACCGCAAGGATCTGCGGCGCCGTGCGGAGGTATTCAAGTGTGACGTTGGCATCCTGCTCGGCTAATTCGAGCGCAACGATCAAGACCCCCTGTCGCATCTCCGGCTGTTCGATGACACCCAAGATCAGCGGGCTATCTTTGAAAAACTTCAGCGCGGTCGCGCCGGAGGATTCCGCCAGCGCAATTCCCACATCCAGCCAGGCCACGACCTGATCCAACCCAGCACGACGATCAAGTTCCGATAGCGCCGCCGTGGCAGCACCAGCCACTTTGCCGGATATCTCATCGAGCTCTTGCAACAAAGCCAGCACCGCCGCGACCGGCTCGGGCTTTCCCGCCGTTGCAGCCAAATGCGCCACGAGAGACTCCGCCGTCCCATTGCCCAGCTCGTCCGCCAATCGAGCGATCAATTGTTGTTGTGCCGGTAAATTTGACATCTCGTCCCGTCAAACCTCGAAGAAATGCTGGATTGTAAAGGAGGGAATTCTCCTTGTAAACTGTGTGCTCACGCGCGGGCACGGGGCGATAAGGCACGAGGCTAGCGGGAAAAAACTCTCCATCTTCCCTCTCGCCACTGGCCCCTCGCCTCTGGCCAAAGGAGTGAAATGAGGGAGCCGAAAAAAGAAAGCCTCGACAAGATGTGGAAATTCGTGAAGGGATTTGCCGAGAAGAGCGGGACCAGCATGCATCCCAATCCCACCGTCACTGAAGCGGTGGTTAAAGGCCTGGCCATGCATGTTGACGAACTCGGCAAACCGCTCTGCCCCTGCAATTTCTACAAGGATAAAGCAGCCGAAGCCAAGCTCCGACGCTGGATCTGCGCCTGCGACGAAATGCAGATCTACAAATACTGCCACTGTCTGTTGTTCGTCCGTGAAGACGGAATGCCCATCACGGAATACTTACCGGAAGGGCACGAAGGGCGGGAAGTCTACGGCGTGGTTACCGATCCGACACCCGAAAAGGGACGAGCGTTACGACACAAAACCATTACAGCATCTTCTTCTCCGACCAACTCACAATCGAAGTAGCTCACTCGTCCACTTTTCCTACCTGATGGTCTCACAGCCAGAGTCGTCCCGACTACGACTGTCGGACGAGCAGGTCTCTTCTACAGTTCTTCCACCCATTCTCTCTGCCGGATGGATAGGTGGTCTCCACTGCGCGCATTGACCGAGCACCGCCTATAGTTTCCTACCAGGCCTGGCAGAGAGCGAAGGAGCTTTACCGAAGGAGCGGGGCCCATCGAGACTCGGCCAGGTAGGAAAACGGAAACTGACCGAGTCTTCGAGGGAATTTCCGAAGGCTGCCGCCTGGCTGAGGCCGAAAGGGTCGCTCTGAGAGGTGAGGACGCGACCGCTCTCTGCCAGGCCTGCTCTTTTCACTGCCACCCCTGCACTTCATACCCCTTTTCGATCAAGCATCGCACGACGGCATCGGCATAGGGTGGATCCGGCTCCAGCGGTCTGTAGGCGCCTCCAACTGAACCAATGATCACTCCGAGCGCGCCACCGACTGCTGCACCAATCGCCACGCCTGTCGCTCCACCGATGAGCCCGCTCGATGCCCCGACCGCTGCACCGGCAATCAGCCCAAGCCCCGCGCCGGCCGCCACATTTCCGCTGCGATTGCCGGTGCTCGGTTTCAATCCTGCCGCTGCCGCTTTGTTTTGGCAAACAGCCACATCTAACTTCGACGCCTCACGTCCCTGCAGTTGGTAGTGCGCATTCGAGCGCAACATCGGCTCCGGCCCCGCACAAGCGAAAAGGCTCAGCACAGTCAAGACGACACCGACTCCCCGCATTCGTGTTTTCAACACTCGCATTCCTTTTCCGCTCGTACAAGTTGCCTCTGAGAAGTCGTTTCCCTACATATATCCATCGAGCATCCAGAGCGTATCGTCATGACTCCGTGTTTTTTCAGTTTCTAACGTTGAAATGCGCGGTCACACGTGCTGCCGACAGGGCTTTCATACGCACTCGCTTGCGCCTGCCGTTGGCGCCTGACTGGATGTGCACGGAGCCGTTGGGGAATGGATAATTCGCGGGCTAAAAACCGAATGATCTCCGCATTGGCGGCACCATCGACCGGCGGCGCAGCCACGCGAATTTTCAGCGCCGCGCCGTACAAGCCGGCCACTTCGGTTCGAGATGCGTTGGGTTGGATATGGACCGTGAGGATAATACCCTCTCTGGTCTCCTGCACGATCCGAGGAGTCATCGCACCATCAGAAAATCGCCTTCACCAATTCCTGCATGCTGCGCTGCATGTCGGGATCGTCGGTGATCGGTCTGGCGATGGCGACATCGCAGGCCCGCTCCGGTGAGACGCCTTGTTTGATGAGCGTGCCCGCGTAAATCAACAATCTGGTACTGACGCCTTCTTCCAGTCCATGGTTCTTGAGGTTGCGGACCTTCCCGCCGAGCTTGACCAGCTGGCCCGCGATCTCGCGGCTGACGCCGGCTTCGCGTTCAAGGACGGTCGTTTCCACGTCGGGACTGGGATAGTCGAACTCGATCGCCATGAAGCGCTGCTTCGTACTCTGCTTCAGGTCTTTGAGCACGCTCTGATAACCAGGGTTATATGAAATCACGAGCATGAAGTCGGGAGCTGCCTCGAGAATTTGACCTTTTTTCTCGATCGGCAACAGCCGGCGGTCGTCACTCAAGGGATGGATGATGACCGTCGTGTCTTTCCGCGCTTCAACGATCTCGTCAAGGTATACAATTGCCCCGTGCTTCACCCCCAGCGTCAGCGGTCCATCGGCCCAGACGGTTTCTTGCCCCTTGAGCAGATAGCGCCCGACGAGATCGGACGCAGTCAGGTCTTCATGACAGGCGACAGTGATCAACGGACGGTTCAGCCTGAAGGCCATATGCTGGACGAAACGAGTTTTTCCGCACCCGGTTGGACCCTTCAGCATGACCGGCATCCGGTTCTTGGCGGCGATGGTAAACAGGCCGATCTCCCCCTGTGCCTCCGCGTAAAAGGGTTCGTGCTGGATACGGAACTTGTCGATATCGATTTCGCGCCCTAGCTGGCTCATCCTGCGCCTATTTCTCTACGCGATTGGATCTCACGATAAACGGAACGGAAGGAGAAGATCAAGCGGGCGGGCTAGGCGACCTTGGCAGAGTCTAAGACCTCCCGAACCTTTTGCGCCAACACGTTCGGCGTAAAGGGCTTGGGGAGGAATGCGGTGGCGCGCTTGACCACGTCCCCTTGAGAAAAGGCCGGATGGTCCGGATAGCCGGACATGAAGAGCACCTTGATCCCAGGTCGAACTACCACCAATTTTTCTGCGACCTCCGGTCCGCTCAT
>JBKJWE010000052.1:0-4771 GCA_046717045.1 Nitrospiraceae bacterium
GATAGATCGCGTCGGCGGCATTCTGTCCGGCGACGGTGAATAGCACGCCGACTGCGCCGACGAGTGAATCGGTGAATTTGAATTGAATGGCCGGTTCAACTCCGACGACTGTCGAACCGCTTCGCGCTCCCCGATTGATTCCATGGCCGTCTGCGCGCCAGGTGGTGGTGTGCACCGTGACGAATTCGATGTTGTAAGCCAGACCCTTTTTGTCATCGAGGAAATGTTCGAAGATGAAGCGCGTATTGACGATGTCGCCGACGTAAGAGGTCTGGCCGGCGTCACTGCCGGGAGCTGAATATGTGTAGTAGACGCCGCCGCTAAAACGAAAGGGATCGGTGTTTTTCCGGAATGTCACGCCTTCGGTAAATCCCAGCTCGCCGAATCGCGTGGCAGGGAGTCGGCCGAGCGGGGCAAACCCTCCTGGAGGACGTTCCGTGCCGGTCCATCGGCTCGTGGGCAGCACGATTTGCTGGTAGAACGTCACCGACGGACGCGCGCTGTCGGGATCCTGAACGATCGGGCGGTACTTCATCACAAGCGAAAAGTCTCCCATGCCCGTGTCGGTGGTCCAGGGACCGCCGCGTCCTGCATTGGCCGAGGGAGTATCTTTCGACCAAAACGAATTCAGCGACGTGGCGAAGCCCATCTCAGCATGGTTGGTGACACCATAGGTGACGGTCATCAATGGTGAGACCGAGTAGGTATGGACCGGGCCGTTGCGCCGCTCGGTGGGAAAAGACAGCTGGTTGCCGTAACTGTTTTCTGAGATCGACGAGAACAGGAAGGGACGCACCGACAGTTGGCCTTCAGGATGAATATCGACGGATTGAATGAGGAGCGGGCCTTCTGAAAATGGATTCCAGCTTTGGCGATACTTCTTGATCTCCTCGTCGGTCGGGACCCAATCGAAGGCGTGACTGGTGACGGGCAGTAGCAGAAACAGTGTGAAGGCAACGCGCAAAAACATCGGAAATTTCCTCATCTGTAAAATGAGATGACTATATATCTATTATCCGGTCAGGATTGAGCATATATGAAATATAGTATATTGAGTTACATTATCAACAACTAATTTATAGCATATACATCAATGATTGTTGTATTCCTACGATTATAGGATCACACAATCTTGAAGCAAGAGGCAATTATGCTTGACATAGTAATAGTATTATTGCTATCAGCATCCCATGAAAAAACTGGATAATGCGAATGCAATAGGGAGTCAGATCGAAAACTGGCTCAAGGAGGTCCGCCAGGCGAAGGGATTTTCGCAGGGGGAACTTGCTGCTCGAGCCGACATTACTCGCCAAGCGGTTTCCGCCATCGAGTCGAATCGCTATCTACCGACCACCGCGGTCGCGCTGCAGCTCGCGCGCGTCCTCGAAACGTCCGTCGAGGATCTGTTTCGCTTCAAGAACCAGGGCGAGGTGATCGAAGCGCGTCTTGTTGAGTCGCCTGCCGACTGGTTGGTCGGGGACCATCCGATTCGCGTCAAAGTAGTGAACGTGAACGGCTGCTATGCCGCTCGCCCGGTTGCCGCGCTCGGTGACATCCTAAGCTATACCGTGAGCGCAGACGGATTTCTTGAACCAGCAGGCGCCCATGTTGGTGGTGGGAAGAGCGATGGCCATGTTCGTGTGCGCCTCTTGCGAGACGTAGGGGCCATTGAACAGGAAATCGCGGTGGCTGGTTGCGACCCCGCGATCTTTCTAGCCGATGAACATCTGCGTCGTCGAAAGGACCAAACCAGCGTGGTCGGATGGACGATGGGCAGTACCGCCGCGTTACAGGCGTTGCAACGAGGAGAGGTGCATGTCGCCGGTCTGCATCTGGTGGATTCATCGACTGGCGAGAGTAATCTCCCCTTCCTTCGGCGGCAGCTCAAAGGCAATGCCTACGACGTCATTACGTTTGCGACATGGGAAGAAGGCTTGCTCGTCAGACAGGGAAATCCAAAATCCATCCACTCGGTCGGCGATCTGCCCGATCCCAACATCATACTCGTGAACCGCGAAGAGGGAGCCGGCGCCAGGCTGTTACTGGATCAGCGATTGTGCGCGGCAGGCATCAATGCGGATGACGTGAAAGGGTATGGCACGATCGTCGCGTCGCATTTCGAGGTCGCGCGAGCCGTGGCTGGGCATCATGCGGATGTTGGGGTCGGGATTCGGTCGGCTGCACAATTGTTCGGACTCGATTTTGTGCCGTTGCAGTCTGCGCGCTACGACCTCGTGGTTCCTAAAGCCTATTTGAAGTCTCATCCAACATTGGCCAATTTGTTTGAGACCATCGTCAGTCGGCCATTCCGCAACGAAATCGAGGCACTCGGTGGCTATGACACGCGGGAAACGGGAACCGTGCATGCGCTGCGATGATGAAGGGCGCGCAACCTAAGATGACGATGATGAATCTGTATCAACTTGCGAATTGTTCCATCCTTCTCAGCGCCCTGACAACGTCAGCCTTCGCCATGGAGTCGCTGGTCATTGCCGCATCGCCGAGTGTTGCGATCCCCGTCGAAGCCTTGAGCCGCCAGTTCGAAGCCGCGCACCCAAACGTACGGGTGCGGCTCTACTTCGATTCGGGTCTGGATCTCAGGCGGACTATCGCCGGGATGGAGAACAGCTCGATAGGGCAATACTTCATCGGCTCAGGCCCCATCCATCTCGTGGCGCCAGGCGGTGACGAGCTGATTACCCGCTTGGAGCAAAAATATTATGTGCTGCCCGGGACCAGTCGACCCTATGTAGAGGTGCCGCTGGTCATGGTCGTGCCTGAGGCGCTGGTTGAAGCGCCGACCTCGTTCGAGGCGTTGGCACAGGACCAGACGTCGCGGATCGCGATCGGAGACCCGCGGCTGACCGTGCTGGGGCGAAAGACCAAGGAACTGCTCACGGCGCTTGGAGTGTTGAACCATGTCGAGAGCCGATTGGATCGGGCAACTGACACCCGTGCAGTGCTGGATCATGTCTTAAACGGCCAGGCCGATGTCGGAATCCTTTTCGGACCTGACGCGGTTCTGGAAAGCCAACGCATCCGCGTGGTGGCCGTCTCCGATAGCCGGACGGTTCGACTGGAGACCCACTCGATAGCAATGGAACGCTATTGTCCGAACCGCGCCCTCTGCGAGGAGTTTCTTGATTTTGTGCAGACCCCTGACGCGCAGGCTGTGCTCAAGCGCCTGGGCTATGCATCGCCTACTTCACGTGGAGGACATTGATGCTTCGACACCGACCTGTGATGGCGTTACGGATGTGCGGCGGTTTGCAGATGTGTGTGTTGCTCGTAGGAATGATGTCGGGAGGCTGCGCACGACTGCCTTATACCACTCAAGTGGTCCACGAGGATCGACGCGTCTTCGTCGCGCTGCAACGGGAACCTCACCCCGTGTCCTATAGCCATCCCGTGCAGCTTCAAGGGCATGAACTGTCCGCCGTCCTCGCCGGCTTCTCATTCCGCGAGAAACAGAGGTTGCCACTCCGATGGTACGCCGAAGAAGTGCCGCCCAAACAGATATTCCGATCCGACGAACTGCAAGCCGTCGTTTCCTTTTTGATCGAAGCGCTGCAGAAGGCTAGTCCCGATGAACGTGTCTACTTTCAAGTGTTGGCTCCAGGAATGAATCCGTCCTATGAGCGCGATACGACCGCGGGCTGGATCGCGGTGCAGGAACCCTATCTGCACCTCACGCTCGAACACTATCACGCGCAATTTCCCGTCAGAAAAGAAGAGCAATGGGACCTCCGCTATCCCGCCCTTCCTCCTGAGCCAGGCACGTATCTGCTGTACTTCGAGCCAGGACGGTTTTGGGGAACAGATCCAATAACCGGTCAGCCGTCCGTACAACTTCGTGAATTTCTAAAGACTGCCATTCCACCTCCAGTGAAATAGCATCTTGAGCATGATTGTGAACGACGGAAGCCGGAACTTCTGCGGACCATTCATTTCTTTCATTCTCGGAGATGAGCAATGACATTGCGGAGAATTGGTGACCGAACGTCACGGGCGCATCGAAAGGCTAAAACCATTATCATCACGGGCATGCTGATTTTCACGGGCATGCACACTTATCCCGTACATGCTGTGGAGTCGGGAAAACTAGTGGAAAAAGACGGCCAATACGTCTTCGTTGAAAATATTGATCCGGCCACACGCCTGTTGCTGGAACGGGCGTATGAAAAGGGCATCATCACCCAGGAGGAACGGGACAAGGCCGTCAAAGATTCCGAAGCCCGCGCCTATCTCGCGCAGCAGAGCTTCAAACTCTGGTACGATCGAGGCTTCAATCTGTCGATGAACGATAATGCGTTTCTGCTCAAGATTCGCGGGCGTCTCATGATGCGCGAAACGACCCGCTGGAGGAACGACGCTTGGAGAAATCCGGGGGATGCGAAGAACTTCCCGGAACTGTTGGGCGTGTTCGGGGATTACCGCGCGAATCGCTCGGAAGACTTTGCCTCGCAATTTAATTTACGCCGGGCCCGGTTGTTGTTCTTGGGGCATTTGTTCAATCCGGATTTCAAGTATTTTCTTCAGCTCGGCTTTGAAACTGCCGAGAATGCGCAGACGCCCGGTTCTGCCAACTTACTGGACTACTACTTTCTGAGCACGCACTATCCTCTGTTCAACGTGCAAGTGGGCCAATACAAGGTCTTCTTCAATAGATCCCAGATCAATAATACGGCCTCCATGCAGTTTGCCGAACGGGCCCCCGTTCAAGATGCGTTTACCGCCAGCGGGCTCAATCGTCGAGATATCGGTATTACTC
>JBKJWE010000053.1:0-3339 GCA_046717045.1 Nitrospiraceae bacterium
TCATCGACCCGCTCGGCGATACACACAGCCATAAGGTCGACATCCGCGTCATCGCGGCGACCAACGAAGACCTCCCGGCCCATATCAAAGCCGGACGATTCCGGCTCGATCTGTTCTATCGATTGAACGTTTACCAACTGCGTATCCCGCCGCTCCGAGAACGACCGGACGACATCGAGGCGATTCTGACGTCCTTCTTGGAGACCGCCCGGCGAGATCATGGCAGCCGCATCGCCGGCATCACCCCCGCGGCATTGAGGATCTTGCAGCATCACGACTGGCCCGGCAACGTGCGCGAACTTCACAACGTCGTCGAAGGGCTCACGATCACCTGCAAGGACGAGTCGATACGTCCGGATCACCTACCCGGCTCAGTGCGACAGAGTCGATCGGTGGAGTTGAACGGTGGGACCGAGAAACTCTCTCTGCTGGCCTTCGGCCTCTCGTTCCAGGAGATAGAAAAGAAGATGTTGGAAGAGGCACTGCGAGAATCAGGGGGGAATATTTCCGAAGCCAGCCGGCTCCTCAAAATGACCCGCAATACCCTCCGCTATCGTCTGGCGAAGTACCACATCCAGTAGGCGCAGAAGGCGCTATCTGACCGCCACTATCGTGACCCCGTCTCCGCCTTCGGCTCGATCTCCGGCGCGTGTGCTGGCCACGTAGGGCGAGTTCTTCAAGTACTCCCGAAGTGTCGCCTTGAGTTTCCCGGTACCGTGACCGTGGATGATCCGCAGGAACATGACACCATCCATGGTGGCACGGTCGAGGGCAGTGATGACGGCGTCCAGTGCATCGTCCGCCGCTTTGCCCCGCACATCAACAACCGTCTGCTCATCCAAACCCAGTCCGCCGCCCGATGAGAATCGCTTTGGAATGACCCGCGCCGGCGCCGGTTGCACAGACGAAGCCGTCGATCGCGCGAGGCCGATGAGATTTGAAACAGCCGCAAGCACTTCACCCTCCCCAACTTTCACACGCACGCGCTTTTTCCCTTGCGGCGTTTCGAGCAACGTCCCGGTCATGCCCAACCCCCCGATTTCAACCTGATCGCCCAGCCCTAACTCATCGAGTGGAATCGGCTCGCCAGTCGGTGCGAGTTCGGCACGGGTCTGTACTTCGAGCTCGATCAGCCGTTGCGTGGCTTCCTTGGCCTTGATCAACTTTTGCTCGCGCTTCACGGCTTCGACCGTGGCCTGCACTTCCGCGCGCGCCCGGCTAAATTGTTCGCTGAGCTTTTTCTTGATCCCCTTGCGTTCCTCTTGTTCCGTGGCTTCCAGACGGGCTACCTGCTCCTTTGCCTGTCGCACCGCCTCCTCGGCCCCTTTCCTGGCTTCGACGGCACGGGCCAGATCGTCCGCCAGCCGGTACTGCGTGAGCTGAAGATCAGCCAGCATCCTCTCCAAGACACGATCGTCTTTGTTGAGTTTGCCTCGTGCATCATCTAATAGCGCCCGGTCCATCCCCAATCGCCCAGCTATCTCAATTGCCGAAGAGCCGCCAGGCACACCCATGAACAACCGATAGGTTGGCGACAATGTGGCCACGTCGAATTCGACCGCGGCATTCGAAAAGCCCGGCATCCTGTGCGCCAACGTTTTCAAGGAGCCGTAATGTGTCGTCGCGATCACTGTCATACCCAACGCCGCCAAGCGGCAGAGCAGCGCTTCCGCAAGCGCTGCGCCCTCCGTGGGGTCGGTCGAGGTGACCGGTTCATCGAGGAGCACCAACGCGTGCTTGGTCGAAGCCGCGGAATCCCTGTCGCGGGATTCGGCCGTTTCACGAAGCAGCTGAATCATCTGGGTCATATGCGCGGAGAAGCTGGAGAGATCACGGGCTAAGTCTTGGGCATCCCCGATATCGGCATAAATACCTGAAAACAACGCCATGTCTGACTCAGGATCGCAGGGCAGATGCAATCCGGCTCGCACCATGAGGGCGAAGAGACCGACGATTTTGAGCGTGACCGTCTTCCCTCCCGTATTTGGACCTGAAATCACTAACACCTGGACCGAGTCACCGAGCAGGACGTCGTTTGCTACGACATCGGCTTTTGCCAACATGAGCAAGGGATGCCGGGCGCGCTTCAAACGCACGCGGCCTTCCGCATTGATCCTCACGGGATGCGCCTTCAGCTGGCCCCCGAACGACGCCCTTGCCGTGATGCAATCGAATTCCGTGAGGACGTCGAGACCCGCTGCGATTGCCTCGGACTCTGCCGCCACCAAAGTAGACAATTCTCGAAGTATGCGCCGGACCTCCCGCTCGATCTCAAGATCGGCGACCTTAATCGAGTTATTCAACTCGACGAGTTCGCGTGGCTCGATGAAGACCGTCGCTCCGCTGGCCGACACATCATGCACGATGCCGGGCACGCGCCCACGCATGTCGGTTTTGATGGGCAAGACATACCGGCCTTCGCGCTGGGCGAAATACTGCTCTTGCAATAACTCCTCATAGCGACGGGCGTGCAGCATCTGCTCCAACTGCTGCCGCATGTCCTGCTTGAGATCCTGGGCATGATGCGTCAAGCGACGCAGCTCCGGTGTCGCTGATTCCTTGATTGAACCGTCCCTATGGATCGACGCCTCCAACGCCGTCTGAACGGGACGAAGTGTCCTGATCGATCCGAGTGGCTGGGCCACCTCAGCCAGTACCGGACTCTCTGCCCGGTATCTGAAGACCCATCGATACGCCTCGTCCAATAGCTCCAGCACGATCAGGCAATCTCGAAGGTCATGCGTCTCCAGTGATGCGCCCTTCTTCGCGCGCGCGAGCGGCTCTCGGACGTCCGGAAATAAGAAGGTCGGCACCGGTTCGGCCAGTTCATTCAATCGCGCCATTTCACTCGTTTCCTGCTGACGCCGTTTCGCCTCCTCTAGAGTTCTGGCGAGCACCGGCGTGCGGCACCGCGCGGCGCCCATCGTCGATCGAGCGTGCAAGGCCAGCGCGTCGAGGAGCTTCGGCCATTCCAAGACCGCCGCAGACTGTTCGAATAAGTTCATTGAGACTCCATACACAGGTCGAAAGCGAGAGCCGGTCGAACTCTATCGGAGCCCACGTCGTAGGCGCAAGCGGGCGCAAAATTATGCCCTCTGCCCTACAGTGTCCTTCCCAGCTCGCCTATGAAACTTGCCAAGTACGACGCGGAGTTACCACTTTTGTATTGCTTGACAAGCTAGGGGGTCGCCGATACTATCGGCGTCCTGAGACGGGGAAAGTGCACCGCATCTTTTTTTCTTAGGGACAATCAGCCATGGCTATTCGCATCGGTATCAACGGGTTTGGACGTATCGGACGGAACGTCCTACGGGCATCGCTCGGCGACCCGGAACTGCA
>JBKJWE010000054.1:0-3746 GCA_046717045.1 Nitrospiraceae bacterium
TAGGCCATCTGTTGATCGAAGAATTGGTCCCACTTCTCCCAGCCGCCGGCGACACGATTCCAGTCCTGGCGTTGGCCTTCGATCACTTGCTGGGGAGCCTGTTGTGCCATGCTGTCCCTCTCCTTACCGTGCCGGAACGACCTTCGCAATCACCAGCCCAGCCAGGAACCAGCCGATGAGCAGGTCGCCGAAAGCGACAGCCGTGTAGGCGGTGGAAAATTGCCACCAATTCCAATGTTGAAGGTTGATGACCACGCCAGCGAGCAATCCCAAGGTCATCACAAAGCCGACACGACCTCCGAATGTCAAGCCTGCCGTCTTGAGCAGTAGCCCGGTCGCAAGCAGCGCAGCCAAGATCTGATTCGCCATCCCGATGCCCATCGAGGTGCCCATGTTTTTTGTGCCGCGCAGACTAATCGAGGAGAACATGAAGGGACCCTGCATCATGCGGGTCATGGCACTCTCTTCAGCTGCCTTGCGTTGCGCATCCGGGAGACCTGACTCATGTTGATGGGCGTTGGGGAGGATATATTCTCCAGATTCTGGGGCGTTCGCGACGAACACCTGCGCCACCGCGCCTTCGTCCTTGAATTTCTTCAAGGTCGCCATGTGCCAAGGAAGTACCATCCATGAAACGGCACCCCAGATGAACAATACCAGCCCGCCGAGTAGCGATCCCAGCACGAGCGATTTCAGCATAGCTCTATCCTCCCATTGTCATCCGCCGCTCAAGGCACAGACGATGTGAAGTTCGTCGTCTGGTCGAAGCACGACCGATAGATCGCGCGCCTGTTGCTCGTCGACGAAAATCCTAATGTGCGGTCTGATCGTATTCTGCTCTGTGATGATACGAAAACGAAGACCGGGATAACGCTGATCCAATGCTGACAAGATGTCGGCCACGGTGTGACCTTCAGCCTCCACCTCGCTCTTCTGTTTGGTATAGGAGCGAAGCGCACTGGGAATATGGACGGTCATCGCTCGAGTTCCGCGGCCTCGACGGAGTAAATCTCCGGCAGATGCCGGGCGACACAGGTCCAACTCATGCCGCCTGTTCGGCTCGCCCAGACCTCGCCACTGGTCGTGCCCAGGTACAATCCAACCGGTTCGTGCGCGTCCGCCGTCATGGCCTGCCGTTTGGCCGTCCACCAGGCGTTCGCGCGCGGGAAGCCCTTGTCCAGCCGCGTCCAGTTCTTGCCGGCATTCTTCGTCACGTAGGCGGCAGGTTTGCCGCCTGGACTCACGCGTGGCCACACCGTCGAGCCGTCCATCGGGAACACCCAGGCGATATCAGCATCGCGTGGGTGAAGGACCATCGGAAAGCCGATGTCACCAACTTGCTTCGGCATGTTCCTGCCGATCCGAATCCATTCCTTCGATGGACGGTCCATCCGGTAGATCCCGCAGTGGTTCTGTTGGTACAGGCGGTCCGGATTGGTCGGGC
Organism: Nitrospiraceae bacterium; assembly: GCA_046717045.1. Classification (GTDB taxonomy): domain Bacteria; phylum Nitrospirota; class Nitrospiria; order Nitrospirales; family Nitrospiraceae; genus JBKJWE01. The sequence continues at coordinate 1,445 of JBKJWE010000054.1, forward strand.
AGAGCCGGACGCAGTGGGGGTCGTGGAAGGTTACGGTAGCCGCGTCGAAACCCTCGACCGTTTCGAGTCCTTGGATGATGGGTGCGAAGGTTCGACCGCCGTCGATCGATTCATGTACGCCGCCTCCTGACATCGCGAAGTAGAGATGCGAGGGATTGCGCGGATCGACGATGATCGAATGTAACTTCGGTCCGTCTGGTGTGCCGTCCTGCACGGTACCCATCCACTCGCGGTATTGCGGATCATCGTTAATATGGGAAAACGCCTCCCAGGTGACACCGCCGTCTTCTGATCGAAAGAGGCCTTGCGGTGAGGTTCCGGCGTACCACATGCCTGTTTCGTCCGCATGTCCTGGAGTCAACCAAAAGATATGATCCACGACGCGCCCTTTTTGTCCCTCCGGGACTTTCGGAAACGCCGGCGGGGCTTTTGCTTCCTTCCAGGTCTTGCCAAGGTCGATCGAGCGAAAGATCGTCGGCCCTAAATGACCAGTGCTGGTTGCCATCAAGAGCGTGCGCCGATCCCGCGGGTCCAGCACCAGATGGTGGATGATATGTCCAAGGAACATGGGTGCGGACAATGTCCACGTGCGGCGGGTGTGATCACCGCGCAGCACGAAGGCACCCTTGCGTGTACCGATCAAGAGTGCCATAGAACCGGTGGCAGGTTTTGGAACAGTCGGCTTCGTCAATTGCGGCATGAAGGCTCTCCTTCGAAAGGGGTTACGTGATCGTTTGTAATGTCTCGCGGAGTTCCTTCAACTCGGCGCTCAAGAGATCAAGATGCTGATCACGTTGCGGCTGATCACTTTTATATTTCCACAGCCGCTTGAAGATGGCCGTCAATTCCTTCTTGTGCGTCACGGCAAGGTCGTAGGCCGGCGTCTTGGCTTGCGCGCCAGTCACGCCGCAGAACGCATCACTGAGCGCGTGAAACTGATTATGCAGATCGTCGAAGGCGGTATCGACGCCTTTCCCGCCCTTGGCCTTGGCTGCCGTGCCCTCCATCATGTTCGTCAGATTGATCATCGTTTCAACGCCGCTCGCGCCCTTCGCTTGGGTGGCGTAGTCGCCTGCCCGCGGGTAGAACAGATAGCTACAGCCGCTGAGCGTGGTGAGCAGGAATGCCAACGTCAGAGAACCGATCAGTCGTTGCATACAAACTCCTTGGTCAACGGTATGAATGTCTAGTCAAGCATGGTGGCCGATCCAGGTCAATGCGAGTCGTTATGGCTTCCGCGCGTAGGTGATCTCCAGAAACTTCGTTTCCTTCTGGCCATGGTGAGCCCCGTACATTTCAAACGTCTGGCTATTGTTGTCGACGATCTTCCAGATCGCACGGTGCTTCATCTGTCCTCCGCCCGGTTCCGGGTGTTGCCCCTTCAGCGTGATCGTCTTACCGTCCGCACTCGCCGTGCCTTCCATGAAGAAAATCCCCGTGCCCATCGTGTCGATCCAGGCGGTGACATACTTCTTCGTCATGTTGTCGTACCCGTCGATCCCGATCCCGGAGAAAGGTTGTCCCATCATCTGGCTGTTGTATTCCTGGTAAAGAAAGCGTCCGTCGAGCAGCATCTTCATCTCGGCCGTGCCGGTTGATTCCGTCGGGGGCTTGCCTGGTTCCATCCATTCCTTCGTTTGGGTCGTCCAACTACCGGCGAGGCCGGCAAACTGCTTGTGCGGCTCGCCGGGCGTACCCAGCTTCTTCCATACCTCCATCATCGCCTGTTGGTCCATCTGCTTCTCTGCCTTCTTGTCTTTGGCCATGACGGGAGATGCGATCAAAACGAGGGCGAAACAGGTGAGGGGAACGAATGTGAAACGCATAAGGACCTCCTTCGTGTGATTGTGGTCGGTTAAGGGTTGCTCCAACAAAACTATGCTCGCACGATCATGCGAAGATCAAGGCGCACGGTGCTACGCGTCGACCAAGACCTTGAACCCGCCGTAGACCATGCGTTTGCAATCGAAGGGCATGTCTTTCGGATCGCACATCGAGGCGAGGCGCGGGTCCTTCATCACCTTGGCGTTCACACGGTCGCGATGGGCGCGCGACTTGAACAGGATATACGCAAAGACCACCGTCTCGCCGGCTTTGGCCTTGGCGCTTTTCGGGAATGGAACGCCCATCTTCGTCTTGAGATCGTCGCCGGCGCACTCCTTATAGTCCAGCGCGCCGTGCTCGCGCCAAATTTTCCCCGCCTGCTGCGCGATGCGGCGGTAAGCTTCCAAGTTCTTCTTCGGGACGGGCAAAACAAATCCATCGACGTAGCGCATGCACACCATCCTTTCTTATTGTTCGG
>JBKJWE010000055.1:0-3256 GCA_046717045.1 Nitrospiraceae bacterium
CGCGATACGTCTGCGAGAGGTGCTGGCAGGTTTGCGAGGTTTCGCTGCAGGCGCAAGAGATGTGGCAACGGCTTGAATGACGGCCGCCTGATTTTCCCCCAGGCGAACCATCATGACCTGACGGCCATGCGCCTGGAGCGATTGCATGTCGCCGGTTGCCTGGGCTTTGGCCAAGGTGCCGAATGTAAAGGGCTTGCCTGGAATGGAGAGATCGGGCGTCATGTTATCGATCAGTTCCAAGAACAGTCCGGTCTTGGGACCTCCCTTATGAAGCTGACCGGTCGAGTGAAGGTACCGAGGGCCATAGCCGGCTGTCGTCGCGACGCCGCGCGCTACAAGCGCCTTGCGGACCGCTCGAATCACAGATTCCACCTTTGACGAGGGAGTCGTGTAGGCCAAGATCCCGACGTACGCACCAGGACGGAGGTCGCTCATGAGTTGTCTGGCCGCTTGACTGGGAGAGAGGCTGACGAGCTTCGGCAGGTGCCCCGTCGTTTGAACCTCTTCGAGTACGCGGGTTGTGTTGTCTTTGCTCTCTTGAACATTTGGCTGGTCGAAGGGGTGAATTCCAAGCACATGGCTTGCTACGGCCGTTGCAAATTCCCAACGGAAGAATTCTGCTCCGAGGTCGTACCGATCCTTGAGTTGCACGGTCACGACCGGATGTCCCTGTTGTGCGAGTGCGGCGACCTGCCGGTCGAGCGTACTATTGCGGTCTCCCTTGAGACGGAGATACACGAATAGCCGGTCCTGACCATAGGCAGTCGGAGTGGCAATCGGTTCGTCGGCGACTGGGACGAGCCCGGTGCCGGCCTTGCCGGTGCTCTCTGCCAACAGTTGTTCCGCCCAGAGTCCGAATGTCTTGACCTGGTTCGAGGCGATGAGGGTGACCTTATCCCGTCCGGCCTTGGCCAAGGTTCCCATCGTGGCGCCTAGCTCGACGCCGGGATTCTCATCGAGTGGAGTGTGGAGGCGGCAGGCATGGGCCATGGCGCCGGCTCGCTCGAGCAGGCGCGCGACGTCAACGCCGATCAGGGCGGCAGGGACGAGGCCGAAATACGAGAGGACCGAGTACCGCCCTCCGATATCCGGGGGATTGCTGAAGATGCGCCAGAATTGGCGCTCTGCCGCGAGTGTTTCCAGTCCGGTGCCGGGATCGGTGATGGCAATGAAACGCCCGCCGGTTCGAGGGCCGGCTGTGCGGTGGATGAGCTCCCAAAAGTGGTTGAAGAGGGACATGACCTCGATCGTGCCGCCGGATTTGCTGGCCACGATGAAGAGCGTGGTGGTGGGATCAATGGCCTTTGTGACCTGACGAACCCACCCTGGCACAGTGGAATCCAGGACCCAGAGACGAGGGTATCCGCGGGTTGATCCAAACGAAGCCCGCAGCACTTCCGGTCCCAAACTGCTTCCACCCATGCCGAGCAAGACGACGTCCTTCGTACCGGCTTTCTTGACGGTCGTCGCGAAGGCATGCAAATCCGCAGCACGCGCTTTCATCTGGTCGATGACAGCCAGCCAGCCGAGTCGATTTGTGATTTCTGTTGGGTCTGACTTCCAAAGCGTATGATCCTTGTTCCACAATCGTTCGACGACGCGGTCTCTTGCGAGGTGCTCGCGGGTGGTCGTCACCACTGGCCATGTGGATGGGTGTTGGAGAGCAGTCATGTCGCCTCGTTATCGGTATCTTAGGTAGTGGATGGAAAAAACGCAAACTACTGGACGGTCGTCCTGACTCACTTATCGGTCGTTCGGCGGATGAGTAAGGGCATCCTATCCGTCGTGGCCCAAGCCAGGGACTGCGCCTGCTCAGGGCCCAGCGTCAACAGTAACGAGGGGGTAGAGGGCGAGGCATCTCCGGTCCAAAGGATGCTGACCCATGTGTTGAGGCGTCGGTACCAGGTACGCCCGGTCCAGAGAACCCATTGCCAGTTTCCCGGAAGCGGTGCGTCCACATAGATGGTGAGGGGCGGTGAGAAGCGCAGCTGATACTCGGTGGGCATATCGCTGAGCGAAATCGGATCCTGTTCAGCTCCGGCGGCCGGATCGATTTTTCGCTTCATGATCGGAGGACGTTCGTGTAGTGTAAAGAGCGCCGGCAGATCGGACTGACTTGATGCACGCCACCGTTCGATCGGCAGGCGATAGAGTTCCACCCCTCGGCTCTTCATCAGCACGCTACGGCTCACCAAATCGATCAGAATGTAGGTATGGGGTCGCGCGGCGAGTTTGAGTTCTTCTCTCAGAACACGCGTGGCTTCTTGCAGTGCAGCAGGATCGTTCGTATCAACTGCCAAGCCACCGTCCGGTGCCTCGGCCTGACTCACCGGTATGAAGGAGAGTACGCATGCCAACAGGGTGAATAGCACGGTCATAATAGATGCGACGGTCAGGTTACGGCGATTCGAAGGTCAGAAAATCATGATGGGAGTGCCGACTCTGGCGAGCCGGTGCACACTCTTGAGGTCGTCGTCGTTGAGGCGGATGCAGCCATGCGTCACGTTCTTTCCCAGAAGACGCGTGTAGAGCGTGCCGTGGATAAAATAGCCGTTGCCGAAACCCAATGCATATTCCCCGAGGACGCCAGGCTCAAGACGATCAGCCTGACTTGTTGGGACTTCCAACCCTTCTTCGATAAAGGCCCAATCGGGTTTGACCCACACGGGGTTCGCCAATTTGGATTGCACGGCAAACTCGCCGCGAGGGGTGTCGAAGACCCACTGTCCTTTCGCCTCGCCCGGCTTGTCGAGGATGGTCCCGCTTCCGGTTGAAGCCAGCGCGTCCAACAACACCTGATCGCGGCGCTTCATATAGAGATGATTCCGCGCCGTATCGACCAGAATATACGGCTGTGCCGGCATGAGCTGAGCGAGTTGCTTACTCAACGATTTGTAGCGAGATTGCAAATTGTGAAGGAGAACGGGATCGACGGGCCTGGGTTGAACAACGGACGCATCGGGAAGGGGCAGATCGCTGCCATGGACAAGAGTTAACAGGAGGAGGCCGATGGCACCGGACCAGAGAGACAACAGCACAGGCTTCATGAGACGTGCTCAGGTTTCATCGCGGCGGTCGCCGAGCGAGGCGAGCGCGAGGGCGATGGAGTTGTGTTCATTGAGGGCTCCAACGATGGTGACGGGAGTCCCTTTCACGACGCGATCGAACAGCAACGCCATCTGCGGGTTATCGAGCATGACGCACCCCAATGTTTGGGCCATCAGTTCGTTCTCGACGCCGTGGATTTCGATCTGTC
>JBKJWE010000056.1:0-2960 GCA_046717045.1 Nitrospiraceae bacterium
ACGCAGAACATTACGTCCGGAGATAGCTCTTCCACACGCTTCAAGAGGGCGTGGTTCAGCATCGCAAAGTCGGTGTACGCATCACGAGAGAAGGATTCAAAGAAAGCCACGTCGTGCCCTAGGCGCCTCAGAGCCGGCAAGAAGTTGGTAAACTCATACCCCTCCCTTCTGTTCGGGTCACCATAGCCGTGTTGTCCCAAGACACAGAGAATACGCATCAACAGCGGACAAACTCAAAAAAACCGCACCCATACTGAAGTCCTTCACCGGCTACGGCCTTACAAGACTCTGTATAGCGACCGTCGTCTCCGACTAATCCGAAATAAGTAAGCTTTAGGCTAGAAAACCACAGCAGAATCGTAGCTGGTGAGAACACCCGGTGGGCATTGAAACACACGCGCTCACGGCCGATCGGTACGGACAGATACAGTGTTCCGCCGGGAGCAAGGACGCGGACAAGTTCGAGCGCGGCCCGAAGGCTACCGTTTGGATCAAGGGGGTCCCCATATCGACCAAGCCCGATGTGCTCAATCACATGCAGACAAGAGAGCGAGGCGAGACTCGCATCGGCGAACGGCAGACTTGTAACGCTCCCCGCAATAGGCGTCAATCCCGCAAGCTTGACCTTAAGGGGACGATAGTCAAGGATCAGCGTCGGACACACCGCGCTCAATACGCTCATGGTGAGCGCGCTCGACGCGACGTCCACGTGCAATGAAGGCCGCGCCCCTGCGACACGCCGTGCGAGCCACGCGCCCTGGTAGAAATAATGCGGATCGAACGGCGTGGCGGCGACGCGATCGGCAAGACAAGGATAGGAGTCTATGAGTTTGGGGCGAGCTGATCCAGCTAGCCACGAAAACCGCATCCAGCCGAGAATGTAGCGTGGTAACCTGACCAGTCCAAACAATGGCACTGGTGTCAGAAAAGCCAGAAACCAGTTGCGCCCAAGTGTGGCGAACGATCTAGCCATTCTCATACTTGCGACCACGAATATGCCGACGGCCCCAGGCATAACGATCCACGGCTACGCTCTTAATATGCGTATCGGCGTAGATGAAGTAGTCATTCGCCTGTAACACATCGATCACCTCGTCCAATTTACGTTCGCTACCATCTTCTGAATAGGTTAGCGTCTCCACACAGATTACCTGCGGACGATAGCGTGAGAAATCGAAACTCTTCAAGATGGCTAAATCCAGCCCTTCCACATCAATCGACACAAGATGAGGCACGTGATCGAAATATTCTTCGATCACCTGATTGACTGATTTGATCTCGATGGGGATGGCCCGTTCGATCTCCTCCGTGCCGTAGGACTGGTACCGCTCGGCTTCAGCGCGCGAGAAGGTACTGAGGGTCGGCGTGGTCATGATGAACAAATCCGCTGTTCCTGCAGTCTCACCGACCCCCACGTTCAGGCAGACATCACTTGGACGCGTCTTCTTGAACGCCTTGATCAGGACCGGGTTCGGTTCGACACAGACGCCACTCCCGCTCCGCCTGTAGAAATAATAGGTGTTGCTGAGGTACACCGGGTCGTGCGCCCCAATGTCAAGGTAGCGGACTTTGTCAACCCCGAGCGCGGCCAGTACATACTCGATGATGATGTCTTCGCCGCATTGTGCGTACGATACCTTTTCCGAGCCGAGTGCATGGCGAGCAAGACGACCGAGCCTGCGTCTAATTCGAACGGCGAATCCCATGATCCTCGTTGTCAGCGCCAGAGAAGCGGCGTTCGCGTCTGGCCCAGAACTTATAGAGGCCGAGCGCTTCAGCAATCCTTCGAAGCAGGTGACGGAGGGCATAGCGTATACGCAGAACGAGCGGTTCAAACCAGAACCTAAAGCGCTTATTTTTAACGAGCGCTCGGATAACTTCGTCGACAACGAGCGCCCTGTGACGAGTGCTCACGCCGCCCGTTCGCACGCGCGTGACGAGCACTGGCACACGTGTTGCGCCGACCTCCGGTACGCCGCGCACCAGTAGTTCATAATCCATTGCGAGCCGAAAGCCCGCATCAAACCGGCCGAAACGATCAAAGTAGCGCCGATGGACGAACATTCCCGGGTGCGGGAGCATGTGTCCGCGAAGGAAAAGCCTCCGCTCGTAGACGATACACGCGCGATAAAGCCATTGTCCTGTCCCCTGGTCATGAAGATCGCAGTCGCCGTACACGACGTCGGGACATCCATGCTCCGCCGCCAATGCCATGATGCGGCCGACAACATTAGGAGCAGCGAGCGTATCGTCTGCGTTAAGAAACATTATGTAATCACCAGTGGCTCGTGACAGCCCCTTGTTAAAACCATCCGCGATGCCGCAATCAGGCTCGCTCACCCAGTGTAATAACCGTTGTCCATAGGACTTCAGGACATCGACGGTCCCGTCGTCTGAAGCGCCGTCAATCACCCAGTATTCAAAGCCCGTACAGGTCTGCGCGAGAACACTGTCGATCGTATCGCGAATCGTACTCGAGGCGTTGCGCACCACCGTCACAATGGTCACTCGCGGAATTGCCATCAGGGGGTCAGCAGACGTCGAAGACTTACTCACACTGGTCGGTTCGCCCAGTTGCGGCGGATGAGGGAAAATTCCTCAAAAATGCCGTGCACGCCTCCCACGAATTCACGCCCGCTCCATGTGTTGGCACGCTCGGCCCCGCGCGTGATCAGACGGTCCCGAAGAACCGGGTCGTCGTGGATTGTCTTCAAGCCGTTTGCGATGGCATCCACATCCACCGGATTCACCAGCAACGCCGCGTCAGCCAACTGTTCCTCGGCGCCCGAGACAGCGGACGCAAGCACGGGACAGCCGAGAGTGAACGCCTCAAGCGGTGGCAAGTTTTCTGGACCGGTCAGTGTCAAATACGCGAGTGCGAGAGCGTTACGGTAGAGAATTACGAGGTCCTCGACCGGCACGAAGCCCAGGAAGTGCACTTGTTGACCGAGACCAGTAGC
>JBKJWE010000057.1:0-7119 GCA_046717045.1 Nitrospiraceae bacterium
CCGTTGATGAAGGGGGGTTCCAGATTCCCTTGCAACAGGTGTGGACACGGTTGCAAGCGCCGGTCGCCGTGAACGTGGCGACGTTTAACACGCAGGCTTGCATCTATGGGAAACCCGCAGAAATGGCGATCGGAACCCTCAAGGGCACCGCGCAGCGGACGACCATTCCCATTGTTGTCAAGGAAACACCGACGGCGACGTTTGAAAATTCCTGCGGCAAGCCTTCCGACAGCGCCATGAAAGTCACCTCCGGAGCAGCCCTCCTCCAGGGGCAGCCCTATAAAGTCTTGGCATCCGTGACAGTGCCGTACTCCGTGGTGAACCAAAGGCTTCAGGAGACGCTGTTTCACCAACCCATGAGGGTCGGCGGAGACAATATGGTCATCGATCAGGCCACGGCCTCAGATTCGTCAGGGAAGATGCTGATCACCATCCGCACCGCTGGAGATCTCAATGGCACGATCTATTATTGGGGCACGCCGCGTCTGGAAGGCGCGGGGTCCGTGCTGACGATCCCTGATCTTCAGATGGCCAGCGAGTCGAAAACAATGCTGGATACCATCAAGGTGGGATATTGGCAGCTCGTCGATGAATCATTACGGCCCAAATTACAAACAGCGGCACGAGTCGATCTGTCCGACCGGATCGCAAAGATGAAATCGGCGATCACGGGCACGCATACGAGCGGCGATGTGATCACGGCGATGACGATGGCGCGGCAGCAACCGCAGCGCGTCTATTCGACCCCGGGGGCGCTCGTGGCTGATATTCTGTTTGAAGGCACCGCCAGTGTCACCGCGCCAGTGGCCTTGGAAACCCGCCCGACGGCGGAACGGCCGAGCATCACGTCGAGCTTCTCGCATCCATCTACCCAGAGGTAAGTTGGACATTATGATGGCGGGCCGCATCGGCGGAATGCGCGAGGATATGTGGGAGAGTGGTGGTAGGAAAAAGGAGAGCGACATGATCGCCAAGATGAAGCATGCCGCAGTTCGGACCTTTCGATCGCCGAGTCTCGCCATGACCACGTCGGCCCTGGTCGCAATGACAGCCGGAGCTGCATTCGTTGGATGTGAAAAGGGCAAAATGTCACCGAGGTCGCCGCCGTTTTCATAGCGGACAGAGCCATTGCTACCGCTTTGCTACCACCTTGAGGGACAGCCACAGAATCCAGTCTGTCCAGTGCCCCAGGCACTTTCTTTTTCAACCAGCGCCCATGGGTCGAAACTGTCAGTTCAATAATCGCGTGGCCCAGCTGTTCTTGCACATAGACCGGACTGACCCCATGGCCTGGGGGAACTGCGCTACTTCTCATTAACCGAGAAGTGCAAAGCGGACAAAGCGGGTAGATACCCTCACCGAGTCAGATCTATCGATCTCGTGCTAGGCCTCACTCTCTCCATGAAATCTGTGAAGCACCCCGGGCAGTAGGTGTGAGTGAGATGGCAGTCGGCCAGATTCACGCCATGGGTCTTGAAATACGTCCGCTTCGTGACCCAGCGCTCTGGCTTCTGGGACGCACCGGTCTCGTCTCGAATCAGTCCGCACATACTACAGACTGGGACCAGAGCGGTCTCTCCTGGGAGCGTACGATGCTTCACGAGTTGTTTGAATGACAGGCGTTCTACAGCCATGGACCACCTCATCCTTTCATGATTCAATCAGCGCGGGACAGGATAGGAAGATGCTGCACCGGGCTGTTCCTTATAATAAAAGCCTACAACGCGTAGCCGGTTCCGTTACTGGTAAATTCCCTAGTTCCAGTGAAATAATATACTCGCCTCAAGTACAGAGTGGTCGCGTGAACGCTAGCCTTCGTGAACGAGCGGCTGTCTGGAAGAAGAGATTGCCTGCTCGAAGCCATCGTCTGGCTTATTGAGAAGATCCCCTTCGCCGTGAGTCGTCAAACCGCCACGCCCGACATCATCGCCGAACACTTCGAGGTCGATGAACCGCCGCTCTTTAAGCCCCGCTACACCATCGCTCCGTCTCAGCATATTGCGGCCAGGCCGGGCCCTGAGTGAGACAGACCATCTCACCCAGGGTCGGGGACCGACATCGGGTTAGCTTCCGGATGCGGGGTCGAGGACGGTTCCAGCCGGGTCTTCCTGTTGAGACGCGTTGGCGGAGGGGATCAAGCTATCGAGCAACGAGCTGGCATCGTCAGGCTGTGCGCTCTGATCGATGGATGCATGCGTGGAATCAACAGCCGGTTCCGCAGCCACGGTGGGGAGGATCATGTGGTCCTTGCCGATCTTGCGGAGTTCGAGGTGCACCCGCCGATTCATGTTACGACAGACGTCGCTGTTGTCGAGGCAGAGCACGCCGTCTTTGCCGAGGCTCACCACCTTGATGACCTGATCGGAGACGCCGAGCCCAACCAGATACTCCTTCACTTTTTCGGCCCGCATGAGCCCCAACTTCTTGTTGTAGCTGGCCGACCCCTGTTGGTCGGTATAGCCCTGCAGGAGAATGCCGAAGTCGGTATCGTTCTTAGCCAAGTCGGCTTGTGTCGCGAGGATCGCCTTCGCGTCGTCGGTCAGGCCCTTGCGGCCTACCTCGAAGTAGATGTCGGTGTGGATGCTGTCGGTTTTGGCGAGTGAGGCAGGAATGACAGTCGTGTGCACGACCGGTTCGATGAGCGGGGTGCTGCTCTTGAACACGTTCGTCACCTGAGCACGGGTGAGGCTGTCGGCTGGAGTCTTCGAGGCGAAGGATTGATCCTGCCCCGAGGAGTACCAGAAGGCCCCAATGGCGCCGGCCAGGACGAGGACCAGGCCGGAGAGCATGTAGACCTCTTTCATATCCTTGTGGGGGCCGATGACGGTTGGAGCAATGGCGCCGGAACTGACTTGTGATGGTCCTTTTTGCATGATGGCACTCCTTCTTTAAGAATTGGGTCAATGGCTATGGGTTACTGGTTGTCGGGTTAAAGCATTTCGGGATGTTGCGTCGCCCTGCATCCACCTCCTTCCCCATCCACAATCCTCCAGCCCGTTGGCCAGATGCTTGAGCAACTGGAGTGCCGCTCAGGAAGAGGGAGAGAGCTAGGAAAGACGTGAGGGAAATTGAGGGGTTTAGAAGTTAAGGGAGAGGCGCGCCTGATGCGGGGAATTCAACCCCATCACGCGATGCGGGGATGGACACGCAAAGAATAGGAGGGGGCAGCCTGTTTGGTCCCCCGTGCTCACGGAAGGCGCACACAAGGCCGATCTGATTTTCTGATTAAGGGCGGTGCTCCTTCCACGTGCGCAATAGGGGACCAATCCAGGCCGCCCCCCAAAGAGATAGACGAGCAAGCTTGGAAGGGGCATTTCTATAAAGGGCGTGGCTCGTTCGACGCATGCAGTTTGAGGCCAATCGGGCCACCCTCCCGTGCAAGAAATTGGGGTGGGAGATTCTGGTTTTCTTGTAAAGAATGAGCCACAATCAGAACCGTTCCCGTTCTGATATACACGATGAAGAAGGCAGAATGATGATGCTCATGTTGAAACTGGTGCTACAGGTGTTGGCGGTTGCCTCAGCGCTCCTGATCATCACACTCGACTACGTGGCGCACGATAAGAGGACGAGGTGGTTCAAGAATCTGAGAGTGGCACTTTTTGTTGTTGTTGGCTTAAGTCTGGTTGCTGGAATCGTTGTTACAGTTGCCGACGAGATCGCTAAAAGAGAAGAGGTCGCCTCTCTACGAGCCGAACTAGCCGCGATCCGAGGCGTTGTCAAAAAAACGGAAGATGCGGTTACGGGCGGTACGAGTTTCCCGTATGTGAACATTCTGGGTGACCGTGTCCTGCTCATTAATGAAGGCAGTGATCCTCTATACGACATCAGCGGTCGCATGTGGGATCCTAAGGACTACACGGGCATTGACAGTTCGGTACAATTCGAAGCACTTGAGTCTCGCGCGCTGCATTTTAAGATATCGAGTATGCCGCCCAATTCGGCCGAGGAAGTTGGGCGATTCCTGTTACCGGAACTAGCGTATAAGATGATGGAGGCAACAATCCTTGCGAGGAATGGGTCATTTTCTGAACAGCTAGTGCTGAGACACGTGGGAGCCCAACGACGTGTTGCCTATCGAGTTTTCAGAGGAATGGAACGAAAAGATTCGGAAAAGCTTCTGGAACGTGCCGATCCCATATTTCCTCGAGACCAAAAAGGTGAGCTGCTTTGGAACGAACCGTAACATTACCGGGATGGAATAAAGGTGGATGGAATAAAGGTGCCAGGAGTCATTTCCATCGTCGAAGACTTACACTAGTCTGCTGCTTAGAAGGCCGCAGGACTGATATAAATCACCTCGGTTGGTGCTATGCTGCCGATCGAACACCGAAGGTCACGACGGCCAGTCCTTCACTTCACACCGAGGAGGCTCTCATGCTGCCATTCAGCCTCGTTTTGAGTCTGATCGCCATGGTCACCTCACCCGCTGCCGCGCAACAATCACCGGCCTGCTCTCTGCTGACCCCGGGCGACGTCGAAGTCACGACCGGCGCAAAAGTAGGTGCGACCCAGCCGAGTGACTATGATATGCCGGTAGGTCCGAACAAGAGCATGACCGTACCGAGCTGTACGTGGACCGTCCCCACCCACCAAGGCCAGGTCGTCATCAGTGTGGAACCCGGACTCCCCAGCGACAAAGACACCCTCAAGATGGCCAAGAACAACCCGGGAACCGATGGACTCAGAGCCGCCCATTAAAAGGAGGCGAAGGATTTCCCCAACGCCTGGTGCTCGATCATGACGCTTCCGCCCTCCACGAAGGATGGCATTATGATGTCCAGCTGTAGCGGTGCGGTGAAGGGGAAGGTCCTCTCGATCGTGTTTATGAGCCCTTCCAAGGCGCTCACCATTGACCAGGCGAAGACCCTGCTCGACAAGGCGGTCGGACGCCTCCACTGACGTGGCGCCGTCATTCCTAATCATCAGTGGGCCTTGCCAGTCGCACAGCACAACCCTTAGCTGGCTAATTCCGACAAAGACGCCTCCTCACCAGCGTCTCGACGGACTTGAAGTGGCGGTCGGGGAGGTTTTTTCTGAACCATCAATTCATTCAAGGTGAAGGTGCTGTGAGATGAGTCTCACATTTCCTATCGAGGCGAAGCTTAAAGACGGCTCGCCAGTTCAATTGGTGTTGGCCGATCAGCAGGATGTCGAGCCGCTACGGGGTCTCTACCGGATCATTGTCGAAGAGGGGACGTCATATCCGCATGACCGGTTTCCAGATCAGGACGACTTCATGGATTATTGGTTTCGCGGCAAGAGCACAGTGGCGGCCTATGTGCCGGACCGTGCCCGTGCGGCGGGTATGGCCGGGGCGTTCTACCTCAAGCCGAACTGGCCGGGGCGGGCAAGACAAGTGGCGAACGCCGGCTTCATCGTCGCACCCGACTGGCGCAACAAAGGTTTGGGTTGGCTGTTGGGCGCCACGATGCTGGAGTACGCTAAGCAACTCGGCTACCGCAGTGTGATCTTCAATCTTGTGTTTTCTGAAAATGTGGTCGCGCGCCGCCTGTGGGAAAAACTTGGCTTCAAAGAACTGGGTGTGATCCCCGGCGCGGTGCGGAAGAACGATGGAACCTATCAGGATGCAGTGATCATGTTTCGGTCGTTGCTTGAGAGCTAGCCTCTCACGCCGACACAAGAATTGCCGCGCCAGTGTCTCAGCCGATTTGAAGTGGCGGTCGGGGAGGTTCTTGAATCGCCGTTTGCAATCGGAGAGGGCTTCGTCGGCTAAGGCAAAGCACGGTCGCTAGGCGGCTGGCCCCCGAGGCTTTCTGGGATCCACCTTGACGGTAGTCACGCGTCGCGTTACTATGGTGTCCTGTGATCAAGACGTTTAAGTGCTCCGATACGGAAGCGCTTTCCAAGGGAACGCAGGTCGGGCGATTCGCGAACATTGCGGCTGTGGCGCGGCGCAAGTTGCGACAGTTGGAGATCGCGGGACAATTGGGCGATCTGCGGGTCCCTCCCGGGAATCGACTGGAAGCTTTGAAAGGGGATCGTGCAGGGCAGCATAGCATCCGCATAAACGATCAGTTCCGTTTGTGCTTCCGTTGGACAGACACAGGCGCTGAAGATGTCGAGATCGTAGACTATCACTGAGGGATCATGACGATGCGCAAACTCAAACCTGTCACGCCCGGGGACCTTCTGCTGGAAGAATTTCTCAAGCCGATGGACATCAGTCAGTACCGGTTGGCGAAGGAGATCGGCGTGCCGGCACAACGCATTGGCGACATTGTGGCAGGCAAACGGGCCATCACGGCTGACACCGACTTGCGCCTATGCCGGTTCTTTGGCCTTTCCAACGGCTACTGGCTGCGGGCTCAGGCCGCCTATGATACGGAAGTGGCTGAGCGTATGTTGGGCGCCAAGCTGACGAAAATCAAACCGTGGGCGAGGTCGAAAGTCCTTGAAGCTGCGTCCTGACCGAGGCTGGACGCTTATTCTCAACTCTGATGGGCTTGGTCAGTTTTGGAAGTGCTGCCTCACCAAGGTTTCGACCGATTTGAAATGCCGGTCGGGGAGGTTCTTGAATCGCCGTTTGCAATCGGAGAGCGCTTCGTCGGCCGTCGTGAAGCTGCGGATGCAGTCGAGCAGGTGGCTGTAGTAGTCGGCGACTTTTATCTCCACCGTGCGAGTGAGTGCGGGATTGCCTGCCAGGATCGTTGCGGTTTTGCCGACATCGCTTTCCGTTTGGACCAAACTCTGGAAACACAATCCCTTCAATCGTTGCGTGACGGTACTTCGATCCCACCCAAGTGCCTTCGCCGTCGCCTGCATGTCAAATTCGTGCAGGCGTAGACAATCCAGCACGGCCGCGTCGCCGGCAGGATCGGGCAGCGTCAACAGACCTTGCTTGTCTCGATCGGATGACGCCGAGGCTGATGTTTCCAGATGCAGATCGTGTGGCGTCAATGTCTGGTTATCGGAGAGGGCTACGGCCCGTTCCAAACTATGCCGCAGTTCGCGCACGTTGCCTTTCCAGGGATGCTGCATGAGGAGGATGAGTGTGTCCGGCGACAGGTTGGAGACTGGTCGATTGGAGTTCTTTGCGATTTCGGCCAGCATGTGTTCGGCCAAGGTCGGAATATCTTCTGGCCGTTCGTGCAGGGA